>JAMONC010000348.1 GCA_027066725.1 Desulfobacterales bacterium | reverse complement strand
AATAAATGGTTGATCATTATCTATTACTTCGATATCTTCTATTTTTAATCTAGGTTCAAAATGTTCTATATTATATTTTACTTCATTGATTAAAAGGGGTACTAAATAATCTCTTGAAGTAAATTGGTTCATATCTTCTATGCCAAAGCCTTTTATAAAATATCCAAAATCTTTTTTAGTATTTAAAATATTATTTAGGTTTTCTATGATACTTTTAACAATTTCATAATCAACATCATTATTATTCTTATTTTGTAACTCTTTTCTACTATTCTTAAACCTATCAAAAAATGACATCCTTAATCTACCTTAATCCATCCTCCAATATATATAAAATTCCATATCATCCATGGATTCTTGCCTATAAAAAGCTATAGATCTATCATTAAGTGCATAATCCCATTCCTCTCCTTCTATAATCCTATAAAATTCTATTTCAGGTCCAAAGGAATGTTGAAATGGTAGTCTTTCTACTTTCTTTATTGGTATTCCCTTTAATGCCATACGATGTACATATACTATCCTAGAAGCACTAGCCAATTTTAGATTCTCTAGTGAAACCTGTTGTGAAACACTAGCTTTTTGAACTAAGAAATATACCTGAGAAGCTTCTCTTATCTCCTCTGGAAGCTTAACTTGATATAATCCTTCCTTAAACTCAAAGGCAAGATAGGGCTGTTTTTTCTCTACTAATTGCATTTGCTTAAATAATGGAGATAAAACAAGATCAAATGTTCTATAAAGATCATCATGATCATATGGCTCAAAAATATTTTCTGGATTTATGTTTCTATAAAAACAAATATCTGTATAAAGTACTTTTAACTTTTCATATAAAAAATAGGGATGTAAATGAAGCTGAGATTTTAGGTTTGCAATTAATCTTTTTGTATGCATCACACTTTTTATACACTGTTTTACACTATAAAGACTCTCACCACTTAAGTAACTTGCAGCATCAAGGGTTAAATTATATTGAAATAACTCAAGTGTTTGATCTAATTGTTCAAGTTCTGTTTTTAAAAAGGGATTTGTACCTATCTGAATAAGAGGTGGAATATAATTTTTAGATATACTCCAAAGTCCTTCAGGATTTTTCTCAAGTTCAACAAGTTTTATTCTTTCTCTAACATCAGGAATACTTTGCTCACTAGATAAGACCAATTTATAATATAATCTTGAAACTCCTTCAGTATCTATATCAATATCTTCAGATACATCATCATCACTATAATCTGTTAAAAGCACATGTAAGTATATGGATAAACTTGACTTTCCAGATAGATTTAGATTAAAAGGTGTAACCACTGCATTTTCTGGTACATCTATTAAAAGTCCTGATCTCATTATAACGGTCAATTTAGTAACTGATAATACACCTTCACTTAAAAGATTATCATTAAACTTTAGAGAAGCTATACCATAAAAAGGCAGTCCAATTAAACGTTGCCTTTTTATACTATCTGCAAGTATAGAATCTTCCTGAGCAATAAGATGATCAGGAAGAAGCGTTTGCCCCATAGTCCATTTAACACGGGCAAGTTTATTGCTCATCTTCCCCTTCCCACTTTTGTCAATTATGTTTTAGCAGGGACACTCATATGTATCCCTGCATATTGAATCTTTAAGTACATACTAAAGACATACTAGGATGTTACTTCTACACCCCATTTTTTAACAAATTTTGCACTTGTTGAGGTAGCAAGATGTAAATCCATGCTCTTTTCTTGTGGCATAACCCCTAAAGAAAAAGAGAAATTCTTAGGAGAAACAACCTCCATTGACTGGTCCATATCTATATCCATAATAAGACTACCACCAGACTTTTGTATTAAGCCATAGAGTTCAGCATCTGCTGAATGAAAACATTTATAATATTTCTTTTCCTTGGGATCATAATCATATATAGCGAACTTAAATATTACCTCTGTATTAGAAAGATCACTATGTACCAAAGTTGCAAGTGTTACTTTGTTATCATTAGAAACTTGGCAGGAAAATTGAATAGGGTCTGCATAACCACCATTCCAGTATATATTAGAAATAATACCTACAACTTTTACATTTTCAGAGATTTTTTCAGGATTTGTTACATTAAAGTCTGCCTTTAAATCTTTCCCACCAATCTTTAATTCTGTTAAGTGTCCTACTAAATCCTGTTCATCTTTCTGGAAATTAAACCCTTGAGATACACTACATACAAAGTTTAACTCTGCCATAATATTACCTCCTTAAAATTTATAGTCTCGTATCTAACTTTAGCTCCACATCCATACCTTCAAATTGTATATGAGGTAGGATAGATATCTTACAATCATACCATCCTATCATCCCTTCTCTTTCTACTACTTCTACAGATGCAGCCTTAAATGGATAATATCTAAGGGTTAGGTCATCTGGATTTGTAACTGTAGTTACGTACTGGAATATCCAACTACTTAATGTATCCTTAATGTACTCTGCATCAGCATTGCTACCAATATTGTCTCTCATAATAGATTTTACATAATGGGCGATCCTTGTAATTGAAAATGTATAAGAAAGATTAGTAACAAGCTGTGCGTTTTGTGTATCTTTAGGATCTTTAAACTTCTTTGGTTTCTTTAAAGACTGACAACTAAAGAAACAGGCATCCGCACTTCCTTTTCTATAAATTAAGGGGATAAAGCCACAATTTGCAAATTCAAGCTCTCTATAATCTGGAATAGCCATTTCAACTGGTATTTTGATCTCTTCTTCACCCCTTATATTAAAGGTATGAACAGGAAGTCCTGTTATAAGTCCACCACCTTTTGGGCCCCTTATGTATTGACACCAGCCTGTTTCAGCAAAAGACCTGACTAAATTTCTTGCAAAGAGCATTGCAGAAGATCCCCAAACATAATCCTCATTACTATCAGGTCTAACTTCTTCTTTAAAAGGAATATCTTTACAAGGATTAGTCTCAGGATCATAAGGCAGTCTTGTTATATACTTAGGTAAAGTAAGTCCTATATATGCAGCCTCTTCAGATTCTCTTAATTTATTCCATGAGCCATATTTAGGATGGTTAAGTAACCCTTCAAGATCTTTTATAGCGGCGAGCTCTTCTATTGAATCACAGCCAAAGAACTTTGGAGAAACTGAGGCAATAAATGGAGCATGGCTTGCTGCAGCAATCTTTCCCATGATTCTAAGCCAAAATTCATCATGAGGAGTATGTTCAAAATCATACAACCCAATTATTGCTCCAAATGGTTTACCTCCATATTGATCATATTCTGCTACATAGACCTTTTTAAATAAAGCGCTACCTGTTATATCTACAGCATTTGCCTCAAAATCTTCAAAAAGTTCTTCTTTATCAACATCAAGTATATCTATCATGATATCAGCTTTAAAATTAGTATGAAGAACTAGATCATATAAAGAACGCCAATTAGCTTCTAAGGTCTTAAACTTTTCATGATGAATAATCTCGTTTAATTGATCATTTACCATCTTATCTATTCTAGCAATCAAATCTTGTATAAGACCTTTATCTAAACGTCCTACAGAAGTATCAATATTTAACAACAGAGCTGCTAAACCAGAGATAAATCTATTTTCATCACTTATATCTTCCTTTACTACAGAGAGATTGTCCTGTACCATAGGGACAGGTTCATCTATCTCTGTACTAAGACGCATACTAGATAAGAATCTTTTAAGATCAATATCTTCACTAGTTGCCTCTTTAGTTTTGACTGCTTCTTGGGTTTGACTGCTCATATATTACCTCCTAAAAATTTCATTTTCTTATTTTGATGTTATAGAAGAAGGAAGTTTTAAACTTTCATAATCTTTTAGTTGTTCTAAGACCTTAGCCAGTGCCTGCTCATTACTAAGTAATTCATTTAAAAGTTTTCTAAACTCTTTGCGGTTATCTACATTAGAAAGTACTTCTTCAAGTAGTCTCTTCATCATTAGAAGGCCTCTTAGTTTAGGAACATGCTTTGCTACTTCATCTGGACTAAAGGAATTCATACTTTCTATTGGTAGTTCTATATCCATATCTTCTGAATGTTCAGGGTCTATCTTATTAGCAACTGAAAATTTTAACTTTATACCCATATCTTTCATTACAGAATCTATATTAGTCCCATCAATATTTCTTATTCTTCTCTCTTCTAAATCGACTTTCCTATCCTTTGATGTCCCTAATGAAAAATCTCCTGTAATAAGTAATCTAAAAGGCAATGTAATATCTTCTGGTTGTCCATTTACTTCCGTTTTATACCTTAATGTTAATCTAGATTTGGGGATTTCATCTTGAATTGCCATAGGATGCCTCCTTTAGTTATTTAAAATTAGTTTCCTTAAAAGGCTTATAACCCTATAAACCTCTTTATTGCTCTTTTTATAGAGCATTCCTGAAATATATTGGTCATAGCACCATTTATTATCTATACTACCATTAGATTTATATCTGGGATAAAACTTAAAGAACTCTATTTTGTCAGGTAAAAATTCTCTTCCTAATTCCTTTAAAATTTTATCAATAAATCCTTCTTTCCAATTTATTTCGGAAAAATGCTCAATATCTCCAGTAAAAATTAATAATACTACTTTGATCTTTTCTGTAGATGGTATGAGTAAAAGACAATACTCAAATCTTTTATTGATAGATTCATCTTTAAAACGTTTTAAGATTGCCATAAAGTGAGATACGGGAAATCTTTTTTTGATCTTTTTGGGTATAGGCACATAAGGTGATGCATATAACCATAACAGATGATTATACTTAGAAATTATATCTTCTAACTCTTTTTGCTCTTTATCATTTCCTAGCATTGGAATAGTTATGCAACCATAGGGCAATATAGATTTACACTCACTATCTACAGGACTAACTAATGTCCATTTAGCTCCAGGGGAAGGAAAGACATATTGATGAGCTTTACCTTTAAATCTTATAGATGACAAGGAAGAGCCTAAAATGTTAGGTTCTAATCGTACATTAGTAATTAGTGTGCTTTTAAGTCCTAATTTATCTATAACTCTTTGATATCTTTCAATAGAAATAGATTCGCCAGGGTCTCTAAAGAAAATTTCACATCTTTTAGATAAATCAATATTATCTATACTTAATAATAATTCTACTATGGAATCTGAAACTCCTAAGGTCTTTATGTGTAAGTTATGAAATATCTTTTGTGCATAATTGTTTAATATCTTTTTAGTTATAAAATTATAGCTTGCTCCTATTAACATAGAAGAAAGTAAAAGAATTAATGACTTTAAAACATCAAATCCAATAGAAACCAATTTATCTGAAGGAGCTAATGCATATGTTATAAGAGCATCTCTTAAGGGATAAAGATACGCTTCATCTGCACTTATCTTTATTAATGAGGTAAGAGATATGTTAGGTAATAAAAAGGCCAACTCCCCTGATTTGTATGAATAAGAACGCGTTGGCTCAGATAATTTATCTTGTTCTAAGCTGCTAGGATCTAAAACAATTAGTTTTTCTTTCCATTTTACTAATCTGCTTTTATAGCTTATATCTGATATAATAATATCTGGATTTATTAACTCTATGGTTTCTTGTGATAGTCTTCTGTTTAAAATAGGACATAAAATAGCTCCAATTTTAAGCCCTGCTAATATTGATATTAAAAAAGATATGCCAAATGGATA
>JAMONC010000347.1 GCA_027066725.1 Desulfobacterales bacterium | reverse complement strand
TTCAATTACGATTGGCTCTGGAGGCTCTGGAGGAATCTTTGCCCCTTCCCTATTTTTAGGGGCAATGACAGGAGGATTTTTAGGTCATATTATTCATATGGCTTTCCCAACTATTACTGCCACATCAGGTGCTTATGCATTAGTTACAATGGGAGCAGTTGTTGCAGGAGCCACCCATGCTCCAATAACAGCTATAATAATGATATTTGAACTTACAAATGACTATACAATTATTCCACCTCTTATGGCAGCATGTGTTGTGGCTACAGTAGTAGCAAGTCTCATAAAAAAAGACTCCATTTACACCCTGAAATTAACAAGACGAGGATTAAATCTTTTTTCTAATGAAGAAACTAATATACTAGATATTATTAAAGTAAGCGAGGTTATTAATAAGTCAGTATTAACTTTAGATGTGAACTCAAAATTTGATATTGCTCTTACTAAATTATTGGAAAATCCTTATAGATCAATATTTATAACTAAAAAAGATAAAACTCTTTGTGGATATATATCTCTAAACCTTATAAAGAAATATATGTTAAAAAGAAAAGATTTAGAAGACATATATTTAAAGGATATAATGGAGCCAATAAAACATCTAGTTGTACCTGAAGATAAATTAGAATTAGTTGTTAGAATATTTGCAATAGAAAAAAATAAAGAAATACCTGTAGTAAACAATTTCACAGATAAAAAATTATTAGGAAGTATATTAGAAGATGAAATCTTAAAATTATTAACTGAAAAAGAATCTAGCAGAGATTTATCGGGTTGTGTAGCAAGTTCCTTTGATCTACTCAAAAGATTAAGAGAAATAGAGGTGTCGGAGGACTATATAATTTCTCAACGTATTCCTCCTAAAAGTTTTATAGGTAAAACTCTAAAAGAACTCCAAATAAGAGTAAGATATAAAATAGAAATAATTATGATAAAAAAGAAAAATGGTAAACTACTTGTACCTCACTCAGATTATAAAATCGAACATGGTGATATGTTACTGATTATTGGAAACAAATTAGATATTAAAAAGTTTAAACTTCTTAATTAGAAATATATGCATATCCCAAGAATTTTCTCTTGGGATATGCATAGCTTAACTAATTAGAGTTTCTTATAACAGAACCACCAATCATAGCATTCATATTCATCTTTTCGTTTTTTAGCAGTTTCTTCATCTGTTGCAGGTGGAATGATAACTTTATCTTTAATGAGTTCATTTTCAGGCCACCCTGCAGGGATAGCCACTCCATTTTTATCAGAAACCTGAAGTGCCTTAACAGCCCTTACAATTTCATCTATATTCCTACCAATTTCCTGAGGATAATACATAATTAAACGAACTTTACCATCAGGATCAACTATGAATACCGCCCTCACAGTATTAGAGCCTTTCCCAGGATGAAGCATACCAAGCTTCATTGCAATAGAATCATTAGCTGCAATAATGGGAAATGTTATCTCTACTCCTAGCTCAGTCTTAATCCACTCAACCCACTTTATATGAGAAAAGACTTGATCTATAGACATTCCAAGGAGTTTGCAGCCCAATTTTTCAAACTCATCATATCTTTTCTGAAAAGCAACAAATTCTGTTGTACAAACAGGAGTAAAATCTGCTGGATGACTAAATAAAACAAACCAACTTCCCTTTAGATCTTTTGGGATATTCATGGGTCCATAAGTTGTCTGTACGCTAATCTCAGGAAAATCATCACCTAATAGTGGCATATTAATCTTTTCTTCTAGATTCATATCTACCTCCTATTTTTATTTATTTTTTCATTTAAGAATTATTCTATTTTACTATAATTTAAAAATTTTGAAAACTATTTGTTTTTTAGATTTTCTAAATCATTTTTTTACTACTTTTTTATCTATATTATATTGTTTTTTGTTTAGTATATAATTAATTTTTTAAAAGATATAAAAAGAACAGTTTTTTAAATAAAAGAAATTTGTAAATTGTTGATTTGTTATTTACAAAAAAATAGATAGTTAATGATATCTTAAATAAAAAAATGAATAATCAATCATTTTTTATTGACAGAAATTTTTAGCTTGTTACTATATTGAGGTTAATGAAGTGTCTTGTCTTTCTTTTCCCAATTGGTGTTAAGGGCTTTTTTATTAGCCCACGGCCTCACTAATGAGGGAGTATGATCCCAGAAGAGGTCATACAAAAAGTTCGTGATACAGCGAACATAAGAGAAATTGTAGAAGAATATGTACCTCTACGTAAAGCTGGACGTAATTGGGTAGGCTTGTGTCCTTTCCATAGTGAAAATGATCCCTCCTTTACAGTAAGTGAAGAAAAACAACTCTTTCATTGTTTTGGATGTAATGAGGGCGGAGATATTTTCCGCTTTTTAATGAAATTAAAAGGGTTAAGTTTTATAGAAGCAGTAAAATATTTAGCAGAGCGTTATGGCATTGATATTCCTCAAAAACCCCTTTCAAAAAAAGAAAAAGAAAAACGTAAGGAAAAAGATCTTCTTTTAAAAGCTAATAAAGAGGCGAGTCTTTTTTACCATAACCTCTTATTAAATTCTCCAGAAGGAGAAAAAGGACTAAATTATTTATTTAATAGAGGTATAAAAAAAGAAACTATAATATCCTTTAAAATAGGCTGGGCGCCTGAGAGCTGGGATAGAATCGTTAACTATCTTAAGAATAAAAATATAACAGAAGATATAGCCCAGAAAGCTGGACTTATAGTAAAAAGGTCGTCCTCTAAAGGTTACTATGACCGATTTAGATCAAGAATTATCTTTCCCATTGAAGATATAAATGGAGATATTGTAGCCATTGGTGGCAGGGTTATAGATGATGGGCTCCCTAAGTACTTAAATTCTCCAGAAACCCCAATTTATCAAAAGTCACACATATTATATGGACTCTATAAGGCAAAAGAAGCCATTAGAAAAAAAGGAACAGGAATTGTTGTTGAGGGATATCTAGATTTAATAAGCCTTTTTCAACAAGGTATAGAAAATGTAGTGGCAACTCTAGGAACGGCCCTTACTACTCAACATATAACTTTATTAAAAAAACATGCTAGAAATTGGATATTAATATTTGATGGTGATAGTGCTGGTATTAAAGCAGCACTAAGAGCTCTCCCTTTGTTTTTTAAGGCCTCTTTAAATGTAAAAGTCTTAAATTTGCCAGATAATCATGACCCAGATAGCTTTATTAGAACTGAAGGAAAAGAAAAATTTTTAACTCTCTTAGAAAAGGCTCCCTCTGGATTAGATTTCGCTATCAATAAAGCTATAGAACAACACAAAAATAAAGAAGGACTACTTGATATAGAGAGAAAATTAGATGTTATCGAAACATTAATACCAATACTTAGTGCCGTAGAAGACCCAGTCCTTCAATCTCTTATGGTGGGGAAAGTAGCTCAAATATTATCTATAAGAGAAGAAAGCCTTCTAAAAAAATTAAGAATTGAATCAACAAATAATAAACCTAGTAACTTGATGAAGAAAGATTTTGAAAAAAGACCTATTAATAAAGCAGAAGAACAGTTGATAGGATTCTTACTCTTATATCCTGAATATCAAAAAGAATTTTTATCTTTTGAAATTGAACAATGGTTAGATTCTTCTAGGTTGCGAAACTTATGGTTGATTATAAAAGACCTATATTATACCAAAGGAGCTATAGGTATAGATGAGATATATGAATACTTAGAAGAAGACTCTAGTATATATTCTTTAGTGAGTAAAATTATAAGAGAATTCCCACCTATAGAAGATAAAAAACATGTAGTTAAAGAATTAAAAGAGTTTTGTAATAAAAAAAGAATAAAAATTTTACGTGAGCAATTATTAGAACAACTTAAAGAAAGTCCTTTTGAAGAACAGACGCTTTGGCTAAAGCGTCTTAAAGAATTACAAGAGTAATTTTTATTTGTTCAACTCGGGAGGAGGAGTTCATGAGGGATTTAGACAATCAATCTCTTACAAGTACACAGGAGCCTTGTGAAGAACAAGAGCATCCTAAACTAAAGAATAACTTAAAAAAAATCACTAAAAAACGGGGGGACAGCCATGGGGTAATCTCACACAATAAAAACGCCTTAACAAGTATACCACAAGAAATCTTTTTAGAGGATGACTACATTCAGTGGCAAAAAGATCTGGATACAGAAGATATATTTATAGAGGATGAGATACCAGAACATGAATTAGACTCTGTAAATACATTAGAACAGCAAGTTAGTGTAGGACCAGGAAGACTTCCTGATCCTGTAAGAATTTATCTTAGAGAAATGGGCTCTACTGAACTCTTAGATAGAAAAATGGAGATGGAAGTAGCTAAAGAAATGGAAGAAGCAGAGTTTTTGTTTGTAAAAGAGGCTTTTAATTCATTAGATGCAGTAGAAGCCTTTTTAGAGCTCGGTTGGGCAATGGTTCACAGTGTAGAGGCACAAAATAATAAGTTTGGGAAAGCTGATCTATCAAAAATTAAAGAAACAAGGATACTAAAACCACAGTGTATAAAATTGACAAAGATTCTAGAAATAGTTGCAAAAGAACATGAAAATATATGTAAATTACTTACTCAAACCCCCTATCCACCTTCAGATAATACAAAACTTAAAGAAATACAAGAAGAGGTAAAAAAACATAGAGAAAAAATGACCTCTCTTTTTGAAGGTGAACGCATAGAGCGACATCTTTTAGAAGAATTGGCTAATAGCTTTTTAAAGGCATCAGAAAAATTAGAGGATGCCTCTTTAGACAAGATATGGCAAAGAAGTGCCATGTTACCTCAAGAATTTAAAGAAACAGTTAATAGATTCACCTTTTATCATAGAAAGGCAAGAGAAGCCAAAAATAGGCTTATTAGGGCAAATTTGAGATTAGTAGTAAGTATTGCTAAAAAATATAGCAATAGAGGACTTCAATTGCTTGATTTAGTTCAAGAAGGCAACATTGGACTGATGAAAGCTGTTGAAAAGTTTGAATACAAAAGAGGATATAAATTTAGTACTTATGCAACATGGTGGATAAGGCAAGCTATTACAAGAGCTATTGCAGATCAATCTCGTACTATTCGTATACCAGTACATATGGTTGAAACAATGAACAAGGTTATAAGAACCACTAGAAGTATTATACAAGAAACAGGAAAGATCCCATCCTCAGAGGAAGTGGCCAAACGATTAGGACTACCAGAGAAAAAAGTATCTCAAATTATGAAAATGGCAAGAGATCCTATTTCACTTGAAACCCCTGTAGGCGATGAAGAAGACAGTCATCTATCAGACTTTATAGAAGATAAACATGCACCATCCCCACATGAAGCAGCAGTAAATATGTGTTTGGTAGAACAGATAAGAAGCGTACTTTCGACTTTAAGTCCTAGAGAAGAAAAGGTTTTAAGGTTAAGATTTGGTATAGGGGAGAGATCGGATCATACTTTAGAAGAAGTTGGTAGAGACTTTTTAGTAACACGAGAAAGAATAAGACAAATTGAAGCCAAAGCCCTCAGGAAACTAAGACATCCAAGTAGAAGCAAAAAATTAAAAGGATTTCTTGAGAACTAGAATTCTTTTGACTTTTAAGAGTTTTTAATGCAATCTATTCTATAAAGTAAATTTAACTTTATTATTAAGGGCTTAATCTAGATAAATGGGTGAACATGAAAATATAATT
>JAMONC010000346.1 GCA_027066725.1 Desulfobacterales bacterium | reverse complement strand
CAGAAATACTAATTTCTCCAATTATAAATTTACCTGCTATTAGTCAAGATATTGTTATTGATGAGCCAGAGGAATTTTTAAGGGAAGATTTTAACGCAGATATGGTTTTAAATTATATAAAACATCCTGATCTATCATATTTTTTAGTGCAGATATGCAATAAAAAAGGTATTCCTGTAGTAGCATCTGGGCAAAAAATAAAAGGGGCTATTTGCCCATTTACTTGTTGTGGATTAGGATATCATAAAAGTATTGATTTTTATTCAAAAAGATTTGGTTTCCCTGAATATGAAGTGTATCTCTCTAGCAATAAAATAAAAAATATTAAGGTATTAAAAGGAGCGCCCTGTGGTGCTAGTTGGGAGGTTATAGAAGGGCTTTTGGGTCTTAATATAGAAGATGCCTTGGTATTAATTGGAAGGTTAGTGCAATATCATTGTACAGCAGATCCCTCAGCATTTGATCCAATTACTCAAAAAAGTGCTGTACATTTTGCTGGTAAGGTACATCAATTGGCTCTTAAAAAAGGCATTAAAAGCTATTAATTAATTTTGCCTTTATAGTCTTAATTCTTATTAGCGCGCTAGACACCCTTTTATTAAAAGAGGAATCATCAAATTTTTTATAAAAATATTCTAATATTTCTTCAACTTTTTCGGGTGAGTGTCCTAAAAGTATTAGGTCATGTCCTGCCATAAAGGCTTTTAGGCTTTTAGTAGAAATGTCTTCTTCTCCTGTTCCTTTCATTTCCATATCATCTGTTATAAGTACACCTTTAAAGCCAAGGATGTTTCTAAGCAGAATAGTTGAAATATTATATGAATAAGTGGCTATTTTTTTATCTAAATGAGGGTAAATAACATGTGAAGTCATAATACATGCCGCATTTGATTTAATAGCAGTTATAAAAGGCAGTAGATGACGTTTAAGTTCTTTGATATCAAGTTTAACTATCGGGATTTCTTTGTGGGGGTCTTTATTTACTGCTCCTATACCGGGGAAGTGTTTTGCACAGCAAAGAAGCCCACTTTCATTAAATATTTTTATATACATTGCCCCAAGGATTGATACCTTTTCTTCATCTCCTCCATAACAGCGTCCTAAAAGGACTTCGTTACACTTTACTGAAGCAATATCTAAGACTGGTGCCAAGTTTAAATTTATACCTAAAGGTTTAAGTATATTAATAACATTTGTTGCTTGATCTATTAATTTATCAAAAGGATTTGCCTCACTAGCTACTTCTTGATTAGATATAGTATTTGGCCAAAAAGGTGGGGTTAGCCTTTGGACCTTTCCCCCTTCTTGGTCTATAGTAAATATAGGAGTACTTAGTCCTTGCTTTTTACATAGTTTTTTTATTTCGCAAATAAGCGTTTTTAATTGGGTAGGATTTTTAATATTTCTTTTAAATAGAATAAAATTACATACATTGTATCTTGTAATTAAATGTTCGGTTTTTTCATCTAGGATGTCACTTTCTAAAGGGGCAATGACTAGATTTCCTAGGTCTTTGGGTATATTCATAATATTTCTCCTATAAAATAGTAAAAGTATTCGGCTTTAAAAAAGATGCAAGTCTTGACTTTATTCTTTAAAGAAGTTTTAATCTTTTATAATAAAAGGAGTTGATTATGGATATAGAATATATTCAAAATCTTACACAAAAAATTGATGTATTATTAAGTAATTACCAAAAATTGTGTCAGGAACTTAGGCAATTAAAAGAGGAATTGTCAAATAAGAATACCTTAATTGTAAAATTACAGGAAGAGATTGACCTTCTTAATAAAGAGCGAGATACAGTTAAGGAGAAAGTTTCTGCTATTATCTCTAAAATTGATCAAGTAGAAGAAGAGCTATCTATAACAACAGAAGATAATAGAGAAATAGTTCAAGAGGCTCAAGCTGAAGGAACGACTCCTTCTCTAGAAGGATTTTAGATTTAGGGGTTATTAATTATTGATGTGAATAATGATGATTATGTAAAGGTTGAAATATTAGGCCAAACGTATTGGTTCCGTTTGGAAGATAAAGAGATAGATGCGCAAGAAGTAGTTTCTTATATAAAAGAGAAAATAAAAGAGGAAGAGCAATTATATAATAGTCTTCCTCCTCAAAAGGCTATGGTGTTGATGATAATGAATATAGCAAAAGATTTTGTTGTAACTAAGAAAAAACTAGATGAGTTAGAGCAATATGTTATTAAATTAACTGAAAAAATCGAAAATATAATAAAGTTGAATTCAGAAATTGCTCAAAAGGAGAGATGAAGATATAATTTAAAATAAAAAGGGCAAGTTTCCCCTGCCCTGTACGTGTCAACAGCCAGGTTGTTGAGCCAACACCCTAAAAAAGGGAGTCTCCTCTCTGAGAGGGGCGGAAGAGGCCAAAAGCTTCTTCCAAACCATCTCAGATGAGACACCCACCTGAGTTTCTCAGGTTCAATGGACCCTGTTGACACGGCAATGGCGGGGGATTTTGGCTATAACCCCGTCTGGGTTTACATATAACGAAACGGATTATGGCTCAAAGTGCCGTTAGGGCGCGGGAGAGACTAAGGCGTATCACGGCAGCCATAAAAGATTATGGTTAGCCGATAACTTAAGATTTTTTAGGTCATAGTTTATGACGGACTCTTTAAAATGTTTAACAGGGGTGAGAAAGAGAAAATAGGTGCTAGTTTTTTGCATGAATATTTACTCCCTGTTGATATATATAGGATGAAAGAGGGCTAATATAATCTATGGTGGTCACATAGATTTTTTATATAACTATATATCCTCGGGTCCGTCAGGGATTTTTATCCTTGGAAGGGTCTTCCGGCCCTGTCGGTATTGCCTTTTGGGATCCGTTCCGGGCTGTAATCCAAAGTGCTCTATAGAGCTGGATGGGGTGTGGCAATCCTAATATAGAAAGGGGGTGCCACCCATCATGGAATCTTTATATATAATCATTGCAATTATAATAGGATTGTTGATAGGTGGTGTTGTTGGCTATGTCTTAACCAAAAAAAAGACAGAAGCCATGCTTACACCAATGCGCGAAGAGGCCGAGCGTATAAAGAAACAAGCTGAAGCTGATGCTAAAAGGCTTCAGAAAGAGATTCAAGTTCAGGCTAAAGAAGAAGCTTTACAATTTAGGCAGGAAGCTGAAAAGGAGCTTAAAGAGAGAAAAAAAGAGCTTCAAGAGCTTGAAAAGCGTTTATTACAAAAAGAGCAACAGCTTGATAAGAAACAAGATCTTATTTCAACAAAAGAGCTAGAGGTTTTAGAAAAAGAAAAGGGCTTAAAAGAAAAAGAACTTGATTTGGAGAATCGAGAGAAACAGGTTGAACTCTTAATTAAAGAGCAGAGGGAAACATTAGAAAAAATTGCTGGAATGTCTGAGCAACAAGCAAAAGAACTTCTTTTAAAAAATGTTGAACAAGAGGCAAGAGAAGACGCTGCAAAACTTTTAAAGCGTATAGAGACTGAAACCAAAGAAACTGCAGAGAAAAAGGCAAAAGAGATCATTGCCCTTGCTATTCAGCGATGTGCCGGTGATTTTGTTGCAGAGCAAACAGTTTCTGTTGTAGCTCTTCCCTCTGATGAGATGAAAGGACGTATTATTGGTCGAGAAGGTAGAAATATAAGGGCTATTGAAGCAGCAACAGGAGTTGATCTTATAATTGATGATACCCCTGAGGCTGTTTTACTCTCTGGTTTTAATCCAGTTAGAAGAGAGATCGCTAGGATTGCACTTGAAAGGCTTGTGGCAGATGGACGAATTCACCCTGCTCGTATAGAAGAGGTGGTCAAAAAGGTTGAAAAAGAAATGGAGACCACTATTAAAGAGACAGGAGAGCAGGCTGCATTTGATGTTGGGGTTTATGATATTCATCCTGAGTTAATAAAGCTTCTTGGTAAGTTAAAATTTAGAACAAGTTATGCACAAAATGTACTTCAGCATTCTATGGAAGTGGCATTTTTGTGTGGTGTAATGGCATCTGAATTGGGTATAGATGTGAAAAAAGCTAAGCGAGCAGGATTATTACATGATATAGGAAAGGCAGTTGACCATGAAATTGAAGGTCCTCATGCACTAATTGGTGCAGATTTAGCCAAAAAGTATGGAGAGCATCCAGATATAGTTCACGCAATAGCAGCCCACCATGAAGATGTAAAACCTGAGACAGTACTTGCAGTTTTGGTACAGGCAGCAGATGCGCTTTCAGGGGCTCGTCCTGGTGCAAGGCGTGAGATGTTAGAGACATATGTAAAGCGTCTTGAGGACTTAGAGCGTATTGCACATTCTTTCCCTGGCGTACAAAAATGCTATGCAATTCAGGCAGGTCGTGAGATTAGGATCATGGTAAAAAGTGATCAGGTTTCAGATGATGAAGCAGTACTTCTTAGTAAAGAAGTTGCTAAAAAGGTAGAGAGTGAGCTTAGTTATCCTGGACAGATTAGGGTAACTGTTATAAGAGAAGTGCGAGCAGTAGAGTATGCAAAATAAAATCTTAGTCTCTAAAGGTGGTATTAAGTAGAAATGGAAAAGGATTTAGATAAACAGCTAGAGCTTATTAAAAGAGGTACAGTAGAGATTATTGATGAAAAAGAGCTTAAAGAAAAGCTATTAAGATCAATAAAGGAAAATAAACCTTTGAGAGTAAAGGCTGGTTTTGATCCAACAGCACCAGATCTACACCTAGGCCATACAGTTTTAATTCAAAAATTAAAACACTTTCAAGACTTAGGTCACGAAGTTTTGTTTTTAATAGGTGATTTTACTGGTATGATTGGTGATCCTACTGGTAAATCTGAGACAAGAAAGCCCCTTACCCCTGAACAAGTACAAGAAAATGCTAGGACTTATAAAGAACAAATCTTTAAAATATTAGATCCTAATAAGACAAAGATCGTATTTAATAGTAAATGGTTAAATAGTTTGACTCCTATTGATATTATAAAACTTTGTGCAAAATATACTGTTGCAAGAATGCTTGAAAGAGATGATTTTAAAAAGCGTTTCTCTTCAAGAAAGCCGATTGCAATCCATGAATTTTTATATCCCTTGCTTCAAGGTTATGATTCAGTAGCTTTAAAGGCAGATGTAGAGCTTGGTGGAACAGACCAGACCTTTAATCTCCTTGTTGGTAGAGAACTTCAAAGAGATTATGGGCAAGAGCCTCAAATAATTATTACTATGCCTCTTTTAGAAGGTTTAGATGGCGTTCAAAAGATGAGCAAATCTTTAGGCAATTATGTTGGTATAACAGAGCCTCCAAAAGAGATGTTTGGAAAGTTAATGTCCATATCAGATGAATTGATGTTTAGGTATATGGAGCTTTTAAGTTCTCTTGATCTAGATGAAATAAGAAGGCTCAAACATGAAATTGAATGTAATAAGATTCATCCTAAAAAGGTAAAAGAGGATTTTGCTTCAGAGATAGTTGCACGTTTTCATGGAAATGATGCTGCCAAAAGGGCAAAAGAGGCTTTTAGAGCACAATTTAGTCAAGGTAGAATTCCAGATGATATCCCTGTATACAATATTTCTAAAGAAGATAGAGAGATATTTTTACCTAAACTTTTAAAGGATGCAGGTATTCTTAATAGCACTTCTGAAGCAAGAAGGCTTATAAAACAAGGAGCAGTATCTGTAGGGGGAGAAAAGATTCGCCAAGAAGA
>JAMONC010000345.1 GCA_027066725.1 Desulfobacterales bacterium | reverse complement strand
AAGCCTCTCTGCATCTTTTCTTTTAGAAAAATTCTTACCATATTTTAAGGCTTCTTTAATTATTTCTATTGCTTCTTTGTCTTTACCTAATCCTTTAAGAGCCACTGCTTCATGATATAAAATAGTAGGCTGATGAGGAACAACCTTTAAAGCCAACCTAAAATTAGGAATAGCTAATGAATATTGTTTTTTTAAAGTAAGAATCCACCCTACGGTATCAAGTACTGCAGGATCTTTAGGAGCTTTAGACTTTGCATTTTGAGCATATATAAATGCAGATTCAAGATCGTTTTTCTTAGTAGCTAAAAGCCATGCCAAATTATTTAAGGCAGGTACAAAATCTTGTTTTATATTTAAGGCTTTTTTATACCAGCTTATAGCTTTATCAACATTACCAAGTGCCTGTTCTATACTACCAATTGCAGTGTAGGCAGACACCATGGTAGGATGTTGCTCAATAAGCTTTTTAAATTGTTCAATAGCCTGATCCGTTTTATGTTGAGCTATATATAATTTAGCAAGATCTACATAAGCAGAAGGAATCTTAGGATTTAATTCAATTACCTTTCTAAATAATTTTTCAGCCTCATCAACCCTTCTCAGCAGCACTAATATTTTTGCCTCGGTCATTAATATGCCAGGGTTATTAGGTAGCTTTTTATCTAATTCTTGACATAAGCTTAAAGCCTCCTTAGGCTTTTTTTGTATTAAACAAGCTATTACATAGCCATTTAAAGCAGGGAAATAATTTGGATAAGACTCTAAAACATTTTTAAATTCTTTTTTAGCTAAGTTATACTTCTTCTCTGAAAAATATATATTGCCTAATAAATACTTAGGCGTTGGCATCTCTGGAGCTAACTTTATCGCCTTTTTTAACTCAGCTATTGCCTGTTTTTTATTATTCTTTTTTAGCAAATATATAGCATGGAGAGTTAATGCCCGAGCACTATTAGGTTTAATTTTTAATATATAAGTACTTTGAGCCCCTAAAGTATCATAATCACCTAATGCCATAGCAGCCTTACACATCAAAAATCTCGCCTTTATAAAATTAGGCATATATTTAATAACTTGTCTTAAATCCTCCATCGCAAGTGTTGGTTTTGCCATTGCCATTCTAGCAACAGCCCTATAGTATCTCGCCTGTAAAAAGTTAGGAAAAGCTGTAATTATCCTACTTAATATCTTTTCTGCTTGCTGAGGTTTGCTTTCTTTAAGTAATATTTTGGACTTAATTAATAAAGCCTGTACTTGATCATTTTGTTTATTCAAAACCTGATCAACAAGTTTTTCCGCCTTATCTATATTCCCAAGTTCATATTCAACAGAAGCCATCCAAGACTTAATAGAAAGATCTCCTGGATCAAGACTCTCTGCCTTTTTGAGATAAGATAAAACTTTTTGGGCATCCCCCTGTTGCTGATACAAAAGTGCAAATTGTTTATATACTCTAACATCTTTAGGGAACTTCTTTTGAGCAACATCTAAAATATCTTTAGCATCTTTTAATTTTAATTCCCTTATATAAAATTGGGCAAGGAGAAGATAACTTGTTAGGTTGTTGGGATTATTTTCTATAAAGTTTTTAAATGTAGACTCTGCCTTCTCTAGCATTCTATATTTTTCATAAAGAGTAGCCAGTGTTACAATAGCGATATCATGATCCTTACCTGCCTTAGTAAAATTTATAACTTTTTTAATTGTTTCGATTGCCAAATCTTTTTTACCTTTACGATCATATATATTTGCTAATGCAAGATATGCCTTTGCATTATGTTTATCAATCTTAAGGACTTTATTATAAACTTCTTCTGCTTTATCTAATTTATTTTGCTGTAAATAAATTGCACCTTGAAGTAAAAGTGCATCAATATTATCTGGACTTTCTTTAAGTAAGATATCCAAATGTTTTTGGGCCTTCTTAAAGTTACGAGCAATGAATAACAATTGAGCTAGCTTTAATCTAGCATCTTGATTTTTAGGATTAACATCTAATGTCTTTATAAAAGCGACATATGCGTCTCTTAAATCTCCAACCTTCAAAAAACATTGGCCTATCTTATAAAGGGCAGGAGCATATTTAGGATCAATCTTTAATACATTTTTAAATTCAATTATAGCCTTGGAATACTGTCCTTGTTTATAGTAACTTAGCCCTTTTTGGAAAAAATCAGCTTTTTTCTCCTCTTTACTAGCACAGCTACATAAAAGAAAACAAGATATTATAATACCGATAAGTACTCGCAGTATATTCCTATTTTTTACAATCACCATATCCTAAACTCTCCCTTTATTGCTTTATTTATTCTTTAGTGAACTCTGTCCTGTAGATTCTAACACATTAAGCCAAAATCTACTATTTAAATTGACTTGTTTACGACGTTTTATAGCCTCCTTTATAGGAACATGCACATATTTATCATTCCAAAGACTTACCATCATTGCGGTCTTTCCTGCCATTGCAGCATGAACTGCATTTTGGCCTAATACTCCACAATAGAGCCTATCATCTACATTAGCCGGCACACTCCTAATAATATAACTAGGATCAATATATCTTACATAGGCATCCATACCTCTTGATTTAAAATAAGATTTAAAAGTATCTCTTAAAAAAGTACCTATATCACCAAGCTTAATATTACCTGATTCATCTCTTTCTATATGATCTCCCATTACATAACGCTGTCCTGCACCTTCAGCAACTACAATAACAGCATGTCCTCTTGCCTTAAGACGCCTTTCAAGAGAAGCTAAAAGTCCATTTTCTCCCTCAAGATCAAAATCTGCCTCAGGAATTAGACAAAAATTAACTTCTCTAAGAGCAGTAGTAGCTGCGGCAGCAATAAAACCAGAATGTCTGCCCATAACCTTTACAAGCCCTATTCCATTTGGAGCACCTATTGCCTCCGTATGTGCACAACGTATAGCTTGACACGCCATCTCAACCGCTGTATCAAAACCAAATGTTTTAGATACAAGATATATATCATTATCTATTGTTTTTGGAACTGCTACAACTGCAATTTTAAGTTTTCTCTTATTTATTTCTTCAACAATCTTGGCTCCAGCTCTAAAAGTACCATCCCCTCCAATTATAAATAAAATACTAACATGCATTCTTTCTAGGGCATCAACTATTTCCTCTGTAGGTTGGGGACCTCTTGATGAAGAAAGTATTGTTCCTCCATATTCATGTATCCTTTCTACTGCCTGAGGTGTAAGCTCCATTACAGGAAGTTTATATTTAGGTATAAAACCTCTTAATCCATAACGAATACCAAATATAGATTGTACTCCATAACCATAATAAAGAGTCATAACAATTGCACGAATAACATCGTTTATACCTGGACAAAGCCCTCCACAAGTAACAATCGCACATCTTAATTTAGTAGGATCAAAATAAATCTTTCTTCTAGGCCCTGCTAACTCAAAACTTTCTGGTTCTTCTCCTTTAGCTATAGCCTCCTTTATAGCTTCTAAAGAAATTTTTACTAATACCCTGTCTTTCTCACTAACGAAATACTCATTTTTAGTCTCTATCAAGGGAGAATCTATTTTAGGCTCACCTAGAGACTCTATCTTAGTATCAACCCTTTCACCTGGAGGGATATCATCAATAAGATCTATTTCCGTCTTGTCATTAACTTGATGCATTTTGGAAACTTCCATGTTAAATTGCCTCCGTTTTATGAAACTTTATTATAATTATTTATACTGAATTTTATTTACTAAATGCAACAAATAAAAAATAACCAAACAATTTCAGTAATGAAAATAAATAAACACCATCGTATAGGAGTATTTGATTCAGGAGTTGGTGGGCTTACTGTTGTAAAAGAACTCCTTAATCAAATCCCCAATGCTCCTCTAATATACTTCGGCGACACTGCTAGAACTCCTTATGGAATAAAAGGACCTGATACAATTTTACGCTATAGTATAGAAAATACAAAGTTTTTAATCTCAAAAGGCGCTACAATTATTGTGGTAGCTTGTAACAGTGCATCTAGTGTAGCACCTGAAAAACTTAGAGAGATATTTAATATACCTGTCTTTGAAGTTATAAGCCCTGCTGTGGAACTTGTAGTAAATATTACAACAAAAGGAAGAATAGGGGTAATTGGTACGCGGGCAACGATAGAAAGTAAAATATATGAAAAAATGATCCATAACTATAATAAAAATTTTAAAGTCATAGGACAACCCTGCCCTCTTTTAGTACCCCTAGTAGAAGAAGGTTGGTTAAAGGCTCGTGAAACAAAGATGATCGTAA
>JAMONC010000344.1 GCA_027066725.1 Desulfobacterales bacterium | reverse complement strand
TTAGGAGCTACTGTAAGTAAAACTTTAACTCAAGATATGACCGTTGCTGCTGGTTCTACACTTAAAGATACCTCTGAGCTTAATACTGGTTCAACTCTTGGAGCTAATATTACTATTTCTAATGATATTACTACAAATGCTCCAATGACACTTGCTCAGGGTTCTGTTATTGCATCTGGTAGTACCCTTAAGGCTGGTACAGTTCTTACAAATGATATTTATACCACTGGTGGGGTACTATTAAAGGCAGGTACTGTACTTGAAAGAGACTATACAACTTCTGGTACGAACTATATACAAAATGCTCAAACATTAGCTGCAGGAAGTACTCTTAAGGCTACTTCAGTATTAGGTGAGAATAATGGCGGAGTTTCTGGAACTAAATTAGAAGGAATGCATAAGTATGCCCTTTCAAATATTGATGTTACAAGTCAAGATGGAGCACAGCTTGCTATTTCCATTGCGGATGCTGCCTTAAAGGCATTAAATGCTATTAAAGCACAGCTTGGTTCTACACAGAATCAGCTTACAAGTACAGTTTCTAATCTAACTGTAACACAGGTCAACGTACAAGCTGCAGTCTCCCAGATCATGGATGTAGATTTTGCTCAAGAGTCCTCTGTATTTAGTAAGATGCAGGTCCTTGAGCAGGCAGGAACCTTTGCTCTTGCCCAGGCAAATGCAGCATCTCAGAATGTCTTAAGATTATTACAAGGGTAAAGAATAGCATGAGCCGCTCTTAGAGTAATAAAAAGATCTACTCTAAGAGCGGCTATCTTTATGATTAGGAATACATCTTGCTCTAGGATTATTTGGATTCGTTTTTTGTTTAGGAGGTTATAGATATGTTAGGTGATATAACTGCATTAGGTTTAGGTTCTGGGCTTAAATTACAAGATATCCTAGACAAGATGAAAAAGGCGGATGAAGTACCAATAGATAGGCTAAAAGATGAAGAAGCTACCTTAAAAAAACAATTAGCCGCGTTTGACGATTTAGATAAGGCACTGTTAGACATAAAGAATCAGGCAATGAATTTAAGTATGGACTCTACATTTCTAAATAGAAATGTAGATGTAAGTAATTCTTCCGTACTTTCAGCAAAAGCAACAGAGGGGGCTCCTACAGGTAATCACACAATTACTGTAGATCAATTAGCTACTTTTAGTACCTGGGCAGGCCCATCATTTTCTTCAACAGATAATGTGGTAAATGATTCCGGTCAGGATGAAACTTTTGCCTATCATGTAGGTAATGGTGATACAATTAGTATCACTGTTCCTGATCAAACAACACTTCAAGGACTTGCTGATCTTATAAATAATGATCCTAATAACCCAGGTGTTACAGCAGAAATAATAAACAATGGCGATCCATTAAATCCTTATCAATTAGTACTTAAAGCAAATAATACTGGAGAAGCTAATAGAATAACAATTGATACTCAACTTCCTACTTATAATCTGACTGAGATACAGGGAGCAAACGGCGCATCTTTAAATGCACAATTAACAGTTGATGGTATTAATTATCAACGTAATTCTAATAATGATATTACAGATATTATAGGTGGAGTAACATTAAACTTATTGGGTACTGGCTCTAGTACTCTAAGTGTTGATTCTGATCATAAAAGTCTAGAAGAAGCTATTGTAAATCTTGTAGACAACGTAAATAAAGTAGTACAGAGTATTAATAAAGAAGCTGGATATGATGAAAATAATAAACCAGAACTTTTAACCAATGTTGGGACAATTCGAAGTCTTAAAAGTAGATTGATAGATATGTTAAGTACTACTGTAAATGTAAAGGGGAGTATACATTCATTATATGATCTTGGTTTAGAAATTAAACGTGATGGTACAATTACAATAGATCAGACAAAGTTAGATCAGGCAATATCTGAACATTATGATGATGTTAAAACATTTTTCTTAGGTGATTCTGATAATAATATTAAAGGATTTGGAGATATAGTAAATGACCAGTTAAGAGAGATGACTCAGTCAGGTTCTGGTTTATTAGCTGTACAGAAAAACGCTACTCAAGATAGGATTAATAGAATAGATAACCAGATCCAAACAGCAGAAGAACAGCTTAATAGGCGATATGATATATTGGCTAGGCGTTTTGCTGAATTAGATAAGTTTATGAGTAGTATGCAAAACTTATCTAGTTATTTGACTACAGAATTTAATTCGTTATCAGGACATACTAAATCATAGAGATGAGGAGTATTAATAAAATGAACACAGCAGCGGTCAAATGTTATAAAAGTACACATGTACTAACTACTGATCCATATAAATTAATACTTTTATTATATGATGAAGCTATTAAACAACTTTTTAAAACTAGAGAAGCTATAAAAAATAATGATATTAAAGAGAGGGGAGAAAGTTTAAGTAAGGCAATTGATATCATAACTGAATTATTAGCTTCAGTACAAGGAGATAATAATGATGAAACGGTTGTTTTTTTGAGATGGTTATATTCAAATATGTTAACTGAGTTACCTAAAGTAAATATAACTAACGATTTATCTACAATAGAACGAACTATTAAATATATAGCACAACTTAGAACTATCTGGGAAAAAATAACAAAAGAGAATAATTATATAAAACAGGAGAATAAATTCCTTAATAAGGGTATTAAAAACCAAAAAGATAATAATCTAACATATGATATTAAATCATCGAATAAAATTAATTATTATCAAACAAGTAAATTTTCTACAAGGGGCTAAGCTATGAATAAAATTACTGACGATAAGAAAAATTTTACATATCAAGAATCTGATCTAGATCAAAGGTTAGAGAAGGCTTTTTATGAATTTGAACAAGGACAAAAAGAGTTAAGAAAACATCTTATTGATAATCCTAATAAATGTATAGAAAATTTAAATAGATGGACTGAAATAAGACAAAGACAATGTGCAGTCTTACAGTTTTTACTAGAACATTTAAGGGAAGAAATAGAAAAGCAAATTCGGCCTGTTGATAGTGCAAAATTATGGCAAGCTAGATTAGCAAATATTATTACAGAAGAGTCCAAACTATATGAGATACTATTAAAAGTAAAAAAAGATATAAAAAAGCAAATGTTAGAAACAAACAAAAATAGAAAGGCTTTGTCTGGTTATAGATTACATAAGAAAGATCCTTACTATGTTAGTACAGAGGCATAAATAGATGGAGTTAGTTTATGTCTAGTTTATCAATAAAAAATACATTGATAAATCAGTCTACAAATTCATATGGTATCAGGTCTCCATCTAGTAATATAAATCTGCAATCAGAACAACTTATTAAACATTTTAATGTTAGAATAAATAACTCTAAATCCTCCTATAAAGAGATTGATATATTTCAGGTTAAACACTTAGTGGATGAACTAAATAATAAATTTAACCTTTTAGATACAAAGATAGAATTGCAACTTGATAAGGCTACTAAAGAGATAGTAGTAAAAATTGTAGATAAAAATACAGGTAAAATTATCAGACAAATACCTCCTGAAGAATTGTTAAAAATAAGTTCTGCATTTAAAGAAATATTAAGAGGGAATTTATTGAATAAAAAAATATAAGCTTTAAAGTCTCCAGTAACGAATATGGCTCTGATCAAAATCTTCTTTTTTAAATATTGCTTTTACATCAATTACCACAGCTTTATCTGGAGCCAAGATATTTTTTATCATTTCTGGCCCCTGTTTAACGTATTCATTGTGTTTTACAGCTATAATTGCAGCATCTACAAAAGAGGGTAATTCTTTTAATAATTTTACACCATATATTTCTTTTGCCTCATTAGGATCTGCAATTGGATCATGTACAAGTGGTTCTATACCATATTCATGAAGCTCATCTATGATATCAACAACACGTGTATTTCTTATATCTGGACAATTTTCTTTAAAGGTAAAGCCTAAAATGATAACTCTAGCAGATTCTACTTGAATTCTTGCATGAATTAGCTCTTTTACTGTTCTTTCAGCAATGTATCTACCCATGTAATCATTTATTCTTCTGCCTGCCAGTATGACTTCTGGATGATATCCAATTTGTTGTGCCTTATAAGTAAGGTAATAAGGATCAACTCCTATGCAGTGCCCACCCACAAGACCTGGGCTAAACTTTAAAAAGTTCCACTTTGTCCCAGCAGCCCTTAATACCGCTGTTGTATCTATATCAAGTTTGTTAAATATAATTGCTAACTCATTCATCAAAGCAATGTTTAAATCTCTTTGAGTATTTTCTATTACCTTAGCTGCCTCAGCTACTTTTATGCTTTCTGCCCTATATGTACCAGCCTTTACAACTAATTCATAAGTTTTAGCTATAGTATCTAGTGTGTTTTCATCTTGAGCAGCAACTACCTTTACTATATTCTCAAGTCTATGTTCAGGATCACCTGGATTTATCCTTTCTGGAGAATAGCCTATAAAGAAATCTTTTCCGCATTTTAGTCCTGATTCCTGTTCAAGTATTGGCATACATACTTCTTCTGTTACACCAGGATAAACAGTGGATTCATATACAACTATTGTACCTTTTGATAGATTTTGTCCAACTAGTTTTGTGGCAGATTTTATAGCAAAAAGATCTGGTAATTTGGTTTGGGTAATAGGCGTAGGTACGGCAATTATTATCATTTGGGCATTTTTTAAAGAAGATGGGTCTGAAGTAAGTTCTAAAAACCTTGCCTCTTTTAGGTCCTTTTCGCTTACCTCTCCAGTTGTATCAATGTATCTTTTAAGTCGTTCAATTTTGTTACTATCTATATCAAAACCTATGGTCTTTATCTTTTTCCCAAATGCCACAGCAAGAGGAAGCCCAACATAGCCTAGGCCAACAACTGCAATGGACTCTACTGGCATATTAAATTTTTCTCCCTAATGTTTAAAATTGAAAAGGACCGCCATTAGGCGGTCCTTTCTAATTAACTAGGTAATTTCTGCAAGAGAAAGAAGTCTTTCATATTCTGCATCGACACGTCTTTGTATATAATCTATCTGCTCTTCTGTAAGATGTCTAAATCTCCTTTGGCTCTTAAGATATTCCTCTACAGGTTTAGGCTTTGTGATCTTTCTGCTTATTATATATTTCCCTTCTATTACTTCATAAAGTGGAAATACCTTTGTCTCAACTGCAAGCTTTGCTACTTCTATAGATTTTTCTGGTGGGCATCTCCAACCAGTAGGACACGGTGCATATATATGAAGATATGCAGGACCTTTAACGAGAGCTGCCTTCTTAGCTTTATTCATAAGGTCTAAAAAGTAAGCAGGAGATGCTGTTGCTACATAGGGGATATTATGAGCTGCTGCAATTGCAGCTACATTTTTCTTCCATGTAACCTGCCCAGGGATCACTTTCCCTGGGGGGCTTGTTGTCGTTGCTGCTCCATAAGGAGTTGAGCTTGAACGCTGGATTCCTGTGTTCATATATGCTTCATTATCTAAACATATATATACAAAGTCATGGCCTCTTTCTAAGGCACCAGAAAGTGCTTGGAGTCCAATATCTGCAGTACCACCATCACCTGCGAAGGCAATTATATCTACATGACGTTTTGATATTTTCCCTTTTCTTCTAAGTACTTTATATGCTGCTTCAACTCCAGAAGCGACGGCTGCTGCATTTTCAAATGCAATATGGATCCACGGTACTCTCCATGAAGTAAATGGATATGGAGATGAAATAATTTCCATACATCCTGTGGCATTA
>JAMONC010000343.1 GCA_027066725.1 Desulfobacterales bacterium | reverse complement strand
GCAAGAAAGTAGAAAAGGAATTACGATTCAAAGATACAAAGGCCTTGGAGAGATGAATCCTGATCAATTATGGGAAACTACAATGAATCCTTCTAAAAGAACTCTCTTAAAAGTAACTATAAAAGATGCTGATGAAGCTGAAAGTTTATTTACTACATTAATGGGTGATAAAGTAGAACCTAGAAGAGATTTTATACAGACACATGCTTTAGAAGTACAAGAGCTAGATATCTAAAATGGAGGTATATTATGGAATGTCAAAAAGATAAAAACTTAAAGACTTGTAACTGTACATATGAACCATGTCCTAGAAAAGGAATATGTTGTGAATGTATTAGATATCATTTAAAAATGAGGCAGCTGCCAGCATGTTGTTTTCCTAAAGATGCGGAAAGAACTTATGATAGAAGTTTTGAACATTTTGCTAGATTAGTTAATGAGGGAAAAATTTAATATATACAAGATACTTTTTATTTGTATTATAAGTTTTAACTTTTTGGTAAGTTGTACTTATATCTCTAATTCTAATGAAAAAACTACAAAATATATTTTTAAAAAAATTAGTGTATCTAATTTAAGTATATATGATAATGGTAATGAAACACAATTAATAAAAGCTATAAACGAATCAGTTAATTATTTATCTAATCATCCTAAAAAAATTTTCTTATTTAATAAACAAAAATTTACATCTAATAAATTAAAAATTTCTCTTATTAATCTAAAATATCTAATAAAACAAAAACATAGTATATCTATTAAAGATCTAACAAAATATTTTAATATATATACATTATCAAAAAAAGAAACTATTTGGGATTATATAATTGATTTAATATTTCATAAAAATGAAAATAAAAATAAGGTTCTAATTACAGGTTACTTTGAACCTGAACTAATTGCTAGTTATAAGAAAGATAAAGAGTTTAGTTATCCAATATATGAAAGACCTTCTGATTTAATACAGGTATATCTTCCATTATTTGATAAGAGTCTTCCTCATGAAACCATTTGGGGAAGAGTCTATAAGGGACAGCTTATTCCATATTTTACAAGAAAAGAGATAGAAGAAAGAATAAAGAATGGAAATATAAATGCTAAGCCTATAGCATGGTTAAGATCTCCTATTGATCTTTTAGTACTTCAAATACAAGGATCAGCAATTTTAGATATAAATGGAACAAAAAGATTTATACATTATGCAGCTTCAAATGGAAGACCATATATAAGTATTGGAATGATATTACTAAATAAAGGAATACTTCCTTATTCTAAACTCAGTTGGCAAGATATAGAAAAATGGGCAAAAAAGAATCCTAAAAGATTTAGTGAAATTTTAGAAAAAAATCCGAGATATATCTTTTTTAAATGGGAAGATAGAGGTCCTTTGGGTTCAATAGGCTTACCTCTTATTCCTATGAGAACTATTGCAATGGATCAAAGTATTTATCCTCCTATATTAATAACACTTATAGTTTTTAAAAAAGGATTAAAAAATTTTAACTTAATTACATTAAATTTTGATCAAGGCGCAGCAATAAAGGGATTTAAAAGAATAGACCTATATTGTGGAGAAGGGAAAAAGGCTGAAACATTGGCTGGAAGTTTAAGAGCTTATGGTAAGATTTATTTTTTAATACCTAAGTAACCTTATCATAAAATTTTCCATACCAGTTTTATAGCTACTAATATTAAAAGAACTCCAAATGCCTGTTTGATCCATTTTGCCTTCATTTTCTCTTTCATTACTCTGGCACCTATTTGAGAGCCAATTATTACTGCGATTGAGGTAAAAATAAGTAATTTAAAATCAAAGTGTCCTTCTGCAACATGTGCAAAAAATCCAGAAAAAGATGAAAATATTACAATAAAAGCAGAGGTTGCTGCAGCTTTTTTAGTTGGGTATCCAACTGCTATCATCATAGGAACAAACAAAAATCCACCACCTATACCTAATAATCCTGCAATCATTCCTATAAAAAAACTAGCAACTCCTGTGATAATAGCTCGTTTTTTATAGGGCATCATTTGTGTAGGTTCTGCTTGTCCTGCAGAAAAAAGCATTCTACTACCTGCTGCAACCATACCTATAGCAAATAAAATTATTAATGTAGATGTAGGAACAAATTTAGTAAAATATGCTCCAACAGGGGCTCCCAAAAAAGAAGTAATAACCATTGGGATAGCCCCTTTTATATCAGCCATTTTATTTTTTATATAGTAAATAGCCGCAGATGTAGCTGTTATGCCATTTAGAAATAGTCCTGTAGGTATTGCTACAGTCTTAAAGTTAAAACCAAACCATTTAAATACGGGTATATATAACATTGCTCCGCCAAGTCCAAGCATAGAAAAGATAAAGGCTAGAGCAAGTATTACTACACTTACACCCAAATAGATGCCCATTATTTTATTTATCTCCTTTTTTAATTTATGAATTTTTTAGCTTAATATTTTTTAATCGTCATATCCAGAACAAGTTATACAATATAATTCTCCATTTTTTATTCTTAACCACTTAGCATAAACTGCTTCTCCACATCCTTTACAAAGGTGAGCTTCAAAGGTACCTGATACCTTTTTAAGTTGGCATTCTGTAACATCACTTATGATAAAAAGGTCTTCATCTGGTATAGATAGCACTTTATTTACAGCAGCTACTGCTAGTTCTCTATCCACTTCTTGTGGTGGAGTGCCTTTTTTGCGTTCTGCAATAAAAGGAGAATTTTGAAGAGCATTTATAATAAAATCTGCCTTTACGCTTACTCGTACTTGTTTATTATTAATTTTATCAATAAGAGTAAAGGCTAATTTCCCATAATTTAGTTTTTTACAGTTTCCTTTTCCATAAGTACAACCAGTGGCTACCATTACTCCATCTAAAAAACATGCCATGGCATGTCCAGAGCTCGTTTCTGATAAAAGCATTAATTCTTTATCTTGAGATCTTGCCACACCAAGTTTTTTTCTAGCCAAGTTTCCTGCTCTTAATCCAATAGGCATTGCAGGACATAAATGTCCATGAAAATAAAGTGCATGTTCAAACATTTCTTTTAATTCAGGATCTGTTATTTTAATTTCAGAGTTCATTTTATACCTCCTAAAAAATTTATTTATATAAATAATTCTATATATTTTATCGGTCAAGATAAAAATAATAAAAATTTTATTGTCTTATTTTATACTTGACGTCTTGTTTAACTACTGATTAGCTAAGTAAGATGAAAATAATTTTATTTTGAGGTATATTATATAACTCAAATGGCTGTTTCTTATGAAATTTTAAAAAAAAGCCTTAAAAAGAGGTCAAAAGATTCTCAGACTATAACTCCAATGTTGGAGCAATATCTTAATATTAAATCCCAATATAAAGATGCCATTTTATTTTTTAGGTTAGGTGATTTTTATGAGATGTTTTTTGAAGATGCTCATATAGCTTCAAAGATTTTAGAAATTACCCTTACTACTAGAGATAAAAATAAAGAAAATCCTATACCGATGTGTGGAGTACCTGCTCATGCAGCAGAACCTTATATTACAAAACTTGTAAAAGCAGGTTATAAAGTTGCAATATGTGAGCAAGTTGAAGATCCTACTGCTGCAAAAGGTATAGTAAAAAGGGAAGTTATAAGAATATTAACGCCAGGACTATTAACAAACCAAGATGCTCTAAATGCAAAAGATAATAATTTCTTAGTGTCTATATTTAAACATCTTAAAAAAGATAAATGGGGAATTTCTTATATTGATTTATCTACAGGTGAATTTAAAACTACAGAACTTACTAGTGAAGATGAATTATTAGGAGAACTTTTTAGATTAGAGCCAAAAGAACTCTTGGTATCTCCGCAATTAAAGAATTCTGATTATATAAGAAAGATTTCTCAAGCATTAGAAGATATTTATATAACTTATGGAGAAAAAGAATGGTTTAGTGAAGAAAAAGCAAAAGATAAATTATTAAAATTTTTTAATACTATAAGCCTTGAAGGTTTTGGAATAGAAAATAAACAGCTTTCTATAGTATCATCAAGTGCTTTATTAGATTATGTTCTAAAAACTCAAAAAACCCTTTCTATACCAATAAATGGTATAACTTTTTATAACTTATCTAATTATCTTGTCTTAGATGAATCTTCAAAGAGAAATCTAGAATTAATTGCTAATTCTTTAGATCAAAGTAAAAGATCTACTCTCCTTGAAGTATTAGACCAAACTGTAACTGCTATGGGCGGAAGGCTCTTAAAAAAATGGATATTATATCCTTTAAAAGATATAAAAGAAATAGAGAAAAGGCAGGCTGTTATTACCACTTTTCTTGAAAATTTTTCTTTAAGAAAGAAAATAATAAAATTACTTTGTAATGTATATGATCTTGAGAGACTTATTTCTAGAGTATGTCTTTTTACTGCTACACCTAGAGATCTTTTAAGTATAAAAAATTCTTTAGAAAATATACCAAAAATAAAAGAACTTTTACTAAAGATAAGAGCTCTTCCTATACTTTTAGATAAGCTTGCCTCTGAATTAGATGAATTAAAAGATGTTGTGGATTTAATTTCAAAATCAATAAAAGAAGAGCCTTCTATCCATATTAAAGATGGAGGAGTTATAAAAAAGGGATTCTCAAAAGAATTGGATGAATTATTAGACATACAGCATCATGCAAAGTCTTATTTAGCAAAGATAGAGGCAAGAGAAAAAGAAAAAACAGGTATTTCAAATCTTAGAATAGGATTTAATAAAGTTTTTGGTTATTATATTGAAGTAAGTAAAGCTCAGTCTAGATTAGTACCAGATTACTATATTAGAAAACAAACGCTAGTTTCTTCTGAAAGATATATAACTCCTGAATTAAAAGAACTAGAAACTAAAATATTATCTGCTTCAGAAAAGGCAAAGACTCTGGAACAATCTATTTTTAATCAGATAAGAAAAAGTGTTGCTGATCAGGTAAATCGTATTCAGAGAACAGCAAATGCTTTAGCTATAATAGATTGTTTAATATCTCTTTGTGAAGTAGCTGATAAGTATAAATATGTTAGACCAGAAATAGGAGATTTTGATGAAATAGAAATAATAGCAGGTAGACATCCTGTAGTAGAAAGAAGTTTAGGTTTAGGAAAATTTGTGCCAAATGATATCATGTTAGATAGATCAAATTACCAACTCTTGATTATTACTGGTCCCAACATGGCTGGTAAATCAACAATCTTAAGACAAACAGCTCTTATAGTGCTCATGGCTCAAATGGGGAGTTTTGTACCTGCAGATTCAGCAAGAATAGGCCTTGTAGATAGAATATTTACTAGAGTAGGGGCAACAGATTATCTGTCTAGAGGCAAAAGTACTTTTATGGTTGAGATGAGTGAAACTGCTAACATATTACATAATGCAACATCAAAAAGCCTTGTTATATTAGATGAAATTGGTAGAGGAACGAGTACTTATGATGGACTTTCTATTGCATGGGCTGTTGCTGAATATCTTTTAAAAAAAGATGGTGGTATAAAGACTATGTTTGCTACTCATTATCATGAACTTACAAAATTATCTTATGAAAATTCTAAGGTAAAAAACTTGCATGTAGCGGTTAAAGAATGGCAAGAGAATATAGTTTTTTTACATCAATTAAAAGAAGGAGCTACCAATAAAAGTTATGGAATACAAGTTGCTGCTCTTGCAGGAATACCAAAAGAAGTGATAAATCGAGCAAAAGAAATTTTGAAAAATATA
>JAMONC010000342.1 GCA_027066725.1 Desulfobacterales bacterium | reverse complement strand
ATTTTAAGTTTTATTTTCTTTTTTTATCTTCATAACAAAAAGAGGTTTAAATATTCCAGATAATGTCTCTATATCTGCATCTAATATTTTCACCTTATCAAAACCCATAACCTTTAAAAATACATAAGCTATTAAAATTCTTACCTTGCATGAACAAAACAGTAAAACTTTTTTATCAACTGGTATCTCTTTATAGCGATCAGGTAGTTCATGTAATGGTATATTTTCCATAAAACTAAAATTTATAATCTTATGTTCTTCTTTAGTTCTAACATCAATAATAGTTATATCTTCACCTTCTAATAAACTCTTCTTAAATTCCTCTATATCACATCTATGAACCCCTGAAGCAAAATACTCCAATGACATCTGTCGTAATAAATCTTTTAGTTCTTCCATATTAAATCTCCAAATACTTAATTATTTTATTAATACAAATATTTAAATATTTTAAAAAGTCTTGTCAATTAAATTATTTTATTCATTAAACCTATTTCTTTTTACAAAACTGGACATAATGTAGTTTTTGCGCTAAAGACATGGTAACTAAACTTAATAAGGAGAAGTTTCTTTGGAGGAAACTATGCCACATCGCATTGAAGTAGCACTTAAACCAGAATTAAAGGATGCCCTTGGAGAAAAGACTAAAAAATCCTCTAAAGAGGATTTAGGACTTTTAGTAAATGATATTAGGACAATAAAGGTATTTTTAATAGAGGCAACTCTTAACGAAAAACAGCTAATTGATGCTGCATCAGGGCCCTTTTCTGATCCTGTTACACAGATATTTAGCATTGATAAGCCCCTTTCTAAAGAACTTCCTTTTAAGTGGGACTGGCTTATAGAGGTAGGTTTTAAACCAGGTGTTACAGATAATGAAGGTAAAATTGCAAAAGAGGCCCTTACACTCCTATTTAAAAATGATCCAGAAGTAAAAGGGGTTTATACAAGCACACAGTATTTAATCTCTGGAGATATTGATAGAAAAGAAGCTGAAAGAATCTCAAAGGAGCTCCTTGCAAATGAACTTATACAGCGTGTATGGATTGTAGGCTATGATGAACTAGACTCGATTTGGTCTAAGAAAGACAGTCCATTTTTCTCTCTTCCAAAAGTAACTCAAACGGTTGAAATAAAAGTTGAAAAGATAGATCTCTTTGGTCTTTCTGATGAAGAGCTTCTTAAACTCTCTAGAGACAGGGTACTAGCTTTAAATTTAAAAGAAATGAAGTGTATAAGGGACTATTTTAAAGATCCCAAGGTAATAGAAGAAAGAAAAGCACTTGGACTTGATGAAAAAATAACTGATGTAGAGCTAGAAGCCCTTGCTCAAACATGGAGTGAGCACTGTAAACATAAGATATTTAATGCCCTTATAAATTACACAGATGAAAATGGAGAGACAAAGCTCATAGATAGTCTCTTTAATAGCTATATAAAAAGGGCAACAGATGAGATTAGAAAATCTATGGGTGAAAATGACTGGTGTCTTTCTGTATTTAAAGACAATGCTGGAGTTATATCCATAGATGATAAATGGGCAGTTGCATTTAAGGTAGAAACTCACAATAGCCCCTCTGCACTTGATCCCTATGGTGGTGCATTAACTGGGATTGTAGGTGTTAATAGAGACCCATTTGGTACAGGCCTTGGTGCAAAACTTGTATTTAATACTGATATATTCTGCTTTGGGCCACCTGATTACAAAGGAGAGCTTCCTAAAGGACTTCTCCATCCAAAAAGGATATTTGAAGGTGTAAGAGAAGGTGTTGAACACGGTGGAAACCAAAGCGGAATCCCAACAGTAAACGGCTCAATTGTATTTGATGAAAGATATGTAGGAAAACCCTTAGTCTTTTGTGGTACAGGTGGCATTATGCCACAGGAGATATGTAACAAAAAAGGATATGAAAAAGGGGCAAAACCAGGTGATGCCATAGTAATGTGCGGTGGACGCATAGGAAAAGACGGTATCCATGGTGCTACATTTTCTTCTGAAGAACTACATGAAGGCTCTCCTGCAACAGCAGTCCAGATTGGAGATCCTATCACTCAGAAAAAGATGACAGACTTTTTACTTAGGGCAAGAGACCTATGCCTATATAACTCTATTACAGACAATGGAGCAGGAGGACTTTCATCATCTGTTGGAGAGATGGCGCAAGAGGCAGGAGGCTTTGAGCTCCATCTAGACAAGGCACCTTTAAAATACAGCGGGCTTCAGCCTTGGGAGATACTTCTTTCTGAGGCGCAAGAAAGGATGACAGTTTCTGTACCGCAAGAAAAACTAGATGAGTTTTTATCTCTAGCAAAAAAGATGGATGTTGAAGCCACTGTACTTGGTAAATTTACTGATTCTGGGAAATTTCATTGTCTATACAAAGGTGAAACTGTTGCTTACTTAGACCTTGACTTTGTCCACAATGGGGTTCCTCGTTTAGAGTTAAAGGCCGTTTGGGAGCCACCTAAAAGAAAAGAGCCAGAATTTAATATGCCTGAAGACCTAGGAGATACTCTAAAAAAGCTACTATCTAGATGGAATATATGTAGTAAAGAATATGTTGTAAGGCAATATGATCATGAGGTACAAGGCGGTAGTGTTATAAAGCCACTTGTTGGGAAATATGCAGATGGACCAAGTGATGCAGCAGTATTAAGGCCTGATTTAAATTCATTTTTAGGACTAGTTGTAGCACATGGGCTTTGTCCAAGATATTCTGATATAGATACCTACAACATGGTCATGTGTGCTGTTGATGAGGCAGTAAGAAATGCTATAGCAGTTGGGGCTAATCCAAATCACATGGCAGGATTAGATAACTTTTGCTGGTGTGATCCTATTCAGTCAGAAAAGACACCAGATGGATACTATAAACTTGCACAGCTTGTAAGGGCAAATATGGCACTTTATGAGATATGTAAGGCCTATGGTGTTCCATGTATATCTGGAAAAGACAGCATGAAAAATGACTGTATTATTGGTGGCGTAAAGATATCTATTCCCCCTACCCTTCTGTTTTCAGTTGTAGCCAAGGTAGATGATGTAAGAATGTGTCAAACAATGGATGCCAAAAATGAAGGGGATTTAGTTTACATATTAGGTAAAACCTATCCTGAGCTTGGTGCATCAGAATATTATGCAATGTATGGTGAAATTGGCTCAAGCATTCCTACAGTAAGGCTTAAAGAGGCAAGGGATAGATATCAAAGACTCCATAATGCCATAAAGGAAGGGCTTGTTGCATCTTGCCATGACTGTTCAGATGGTGGTCTTGGGGTATGTCTAGCTGAAGTTGCCTTTAGTGGTGATTTAGGACTTAAGATCAGTCTTGATAATATAATATGTGCAGGTGATATGAGAGTAGATCACATACTTTTTAGTGAAACCCAAAGTCGTTTTATAGTAACTGTTTCAAAGGATAAACAAAGAGACTTTGAAGCTATAATGAAAGATAGTGATTTTTCATTGATAGGAGAGGTAACAAAAGAACCTGTCTTAGATATTGAATATAGGGGAGATAAAATAATAAAAGAATCAATCCATAATCTTAAAAAAGCCTGGCAAAAGCCACTTTCTTGGTAGTAATTTTTAAAAAGGGTCTAATAATTTCCCTATGAAGTCAAAATATCAGCCACAACTTAGTATTGTAATAAGCTTTGCTGTGCTCATACTTACAGGGGCTATTTCCCTTTTCTTTTTTGGCTTTAGAACAGGTGAGGCAAAAAGTTTTATTGAGGCACTTTTTACATCTACAAGTGGGGTTTGTGTTACAGGACTTACTGTACTTGATATTGGAAAAGATCTATCATTTACTGGACAAGTAATTCTTTTAATCTTGATACAACTTGGCGGACTCGGCCTTTTAACTGTTTCTACTTGGGTACTTCTGTCCTTAAAAGGACAGATAAGCCTTAGTGCATCAACAACTGTTGAAGAAACCCTTGGAGGAATCCCAAGGATTGATGCGACTGTATTATTAAGAAGACTTATTGTTTTTACATTTATCTCTGAATTACTAGGCGCTATCGCACTATTCACAAGATTTTCCCGAGACTATCCAATAAAAAAGGCTATATGGTTATCTATCTTTCACTCTATTTCTGCGTTTTGTAACGCAGGCTTTAGCCTATTTTCTGACTCTCTTACAAGATACAGAGGAGATCCTATAGTAAACTTAACGATTATTCTTTTAATTATATCTGGCGGAATAGGCTTTGTAGTAGTTGCAGATATACTTGAGGTTATAAAAGAAAGAAGGAAAAAGAGGCGAGCAAGACCAAGTCTTCATACCAAAATTGTACTTACAACCACTGCAATCTTAATTGTAAGTGGATGGATACTATTTTTTGTACTTGAGTATTCAAACACCATGCATTTTTGTACACTTTCTGAAAAACTTTGGTCTTCACTATTCTTATCTGTAACAGCAAGAACTGCTGGTTTTAATACACTTCCTACAGCACATTTAACAAATATGACTCTTGTGTTTTTAATACTTTTAATGGTAGTAGGTGCATCCCCTGGCTCAACTGGAGGTGGAATAAAGACTTCTACTGCTGCTATAATCTGGGCTATGGTAAAAAGCCATATATTAAATAGGCCAAGAACAGAAATTTTTCATAGAAGTATACCAAGTGATCAAGTAGCAAAAGCTCTTGCAGTTACTACACTGTATTTTACAGTAGCATTTTCTGCAGTGACTATCTTAGAGTGGACCCAATTAGGGGATGTATCACATTCTCTTACAAGAGGTATATTTTTAGAGCATGTATTTGAAGTAATAAGTGCCTTAAGTACAGTAGGGCTATCAACAGGAGTAACCCCTACTCTTTCTTCCTCAGGCTTATGTGTATTAATTACTTGTATGTATATTGGAAGGATCGGACCTCTTTTGCTTGCAAGTTCACTTGTAGGAGAAAGACAAAGGCTTGCATACTCATATCCTGAAGAATCTGTATTAATTGGATAAATATTTTAAGGGAGTAAGTGCATGGCAGAAGACAAAAAGACATATTGTGTACTTGGACTTTCAAAATTTGGACACAGACTTGCAACCTCCCTTTTTGAATTAGGGGCTACAGTTATAGCAGTAGATAAAAATGAACTACTAATACAAAAAACTGCCCCTAATGTAACAAAGGCTGTATGTGCAGATGTTATGGACTGGGAGGTCATGAATCATATTGGAGTAGCTAATGCTGATGTAGCAATAATTGGACTTCCTCATGACTTTGATGTAACAGTACTTCTTGTTTTATATTTAAATAAGGCAGGTGTTCCAGAGATAATTGCCCAAGTTGATAGTGAAGAAAAATCAGAAGCCTTGATGCTTCTTGGTGTAAAAAGGGTTGTATGGCCTGAAAAGGACATAGCAGATAGACTTGTAAAACAACTTGCTGTTCCAAGTCTGGTAGAACAAATATCTATCTCGCCCGATGTTGCATTAATAGAAATTCCTTGTCCTGATCAGTTTATAGGAAAAAGTCTTATTGATCTAAAGATAAGACAAAAATATAACATCTATGTAATAGGTCTTAAACGTCCCTCAACAGATGTACCTGGACAATTTAAGACTATAATAGCACCTAAGGCAACTATGCGTTTCCAAAAAGGAGATACAATGCTTGCCCTTGGAAATACAAAAGACTTAGTTGAGTTTACAAACAGCATGGGACTTGAGGCAAATGGGTAACAGATTAAATTAGACTTTTGTTATTAGGAATTTCTTTAACGAATTTATCTT
>JAMONC010000341.1 GCA_027066725.1 Desulfobacterales bacterium | reverse complement strand
ACAAAATGTACATTTAAGTTCTTTATGATATTTATCAAGAATAACCGTATGACATTTTTTACAACCTGTTTTACCTAAGGAAGATTTTAATACTGGTTGTCGACAAGAAAATAAAGAGAAAAAAAAATATACCTGATAAGAAAAAAAGAGTAGCAACTTTCATAATTAATGAATAACTCTAGTAGTATATATTTCAATAGTTTTTATTCTTTAAAAAACATAAAAATTTAAAGTTAAACTATTGATGAAAATTTAACTTGCTATTATTTTTTTTGTGTTTCTACCGATTTAAAAGGAGATGGAAGCTATTAGAAAGGACCTCTTAATGAAATGAAGATTGATTTAAATAATAAGATACTAATTCATTATATTGAATTAAGTGTTTTAATTATAGTTATTCTTTTCGGAATGTTTTTAAGGCTTGATCATATTAGATATTGGAAAGCCCATCCCCAGATATTCTTTTTTAAATCTGAGCCCTTATTAACCACTTTTGATGGTTATTATTATCTAGGACTTGCAAGAGATCTCAAAGAAGGCCATTATACACCAATAGATTATAATAGGGCAGTTCCTGATTACCCTAAAAGGCCTTATCCTCCACCTCTTTTACCGATATTAGCAGCTAGTGTATCTAAAATTTTTGGGGTCTCACTTAATTGGGCAGCAGTACTTTTGCCTGCTATTGTTGGAGTTTTACTTGCTATTCCTGTGTTTGCAATTGGATCATTATTCGGTGGTTCTATTTGTGGACTTATTGGTTCATTTTTGTGTCTTATTTCTTTTTATTACTTCTATAGAAGTGCACCCGGATGGTTTGATACAGATTTTCTAAATGTCACTTTTACTTATGCAGTCCTTTACTGTTTTATGATGTTTGGCCTTTTAAAAGACACTAGGAGATATGGATACGTAATTTCAGGATTTATTTTTTATTTATTATTTTTATGGTGTTGGGACTCAACTCCTCAAGTAGTTACTATAATTAGTTTGTTACCTTTATTTATTGCTCTTGCATTATTTTATAGACCTTCTAAAAAAGAAGGGACAATATTTTATTCTGTATTAATACTAGCACTTATTGGGGTGTTTTTATGGAAAGGCCTTGGAGTTATAGACAATATTGTTCACGCTATTAAGGTTATATTTGGATACATTTCAAAAGAAAAAACAAATGCCTTTCCACCAATGGGTATCACTGTCTCAGAACAAGTTAGGCCAACTTTAAACGAGGTAATTGCAAAAACTACAGATAGTCTTCCTCTTTTTATAGCAGGTGTATTAGGACTTTTCTTATTATTTTATAAGAATCTTAAAAAATCAGTATTCTTATATCTACCATTAGGATTAGCTGTACTTTCTTTATTATTTGCTAAAAGATTTCTCATATTTATGGCTCCAATTATGGGAATTGGGGTAGGCTTTTTATGTGCGTTTATTTGGGATCGTATTACAAAACCTAAGTTGGCTAAGTTGATTGTCCCAGCTGTTATAGTAGCTCTTTCTATACCAGGTATAAAAAATGATCTTAACCTAAGGCTTTATCCACGTGATAATCCTTTAATGATCGCAGGTATGGTAAAAGCAGGAGAAGTCACACCTAAAGATGCTGTTATTTGGGCATGGTGGGATCAAGGATATATTTTAAAGTATTGGTCAAGAAGAGCTACTATTTCTGATGGTACATTTCATGGTGGAGAAAGAGCTGTTTGTAATGCAATTCCTCTTTCAACAAATAATTTTGAATATGCCGCAAACTTTATGTATTTTTATGTGTCCCGCGGGATAAAAGGTATAAATATGTTAAATAGAGCTTTGGGAGGAGATTTTTCCAAGACATTTGCTTTTATAAAAGATGTGCTTAGTAACCCTCCTGAGGTTTCTAAAGATATTATTGCAAAGGAGCATATAAAACCTACATCTAGATATAAAACAGTAGATGACTGGCTTAAGTTTTTTTATCCCAAAAAGGCAAGACCTGTTTATTTATTTTTAGATAGTCGTCTTACTAGAACTGCTTATTGGTGGTTTTGGATTGGAACATGGAATTTCAAACATTTTTGTGGAATACATCCCCTTTATATTCCCTTCTTTGGTGTTAGGCCACAAGGTGATATTTTTGTTGGGAGTAGAGGACTAAAGCTTTACCCTGCTGATGGCACCCTAACCTTTTTTGGTGGAAGTGTTGCTCTTAGTTACTTACTCTTTAGGGATTTCCAAAAAGAACGAGTATATGAATTCCCTCGTGATACTGGTTTTTATTTTGAAGTGTTTACCCCTACTCAATATGGAGCCTTAATGAAAAAGGATATTGCAAATTCTATTTTTAATCAGCTTTTTATCCGATTAAAGGAACAAAAGTACTTTGTACCAGTAGGAATTGCTACACCAGTTTATCAGATATGGAGGGTAGTCCCAGATAGCATTCAGGGCTAAGTTATTAAAATATAGATGGAGGTAAAAATTGGCAATAGATATGGGTTTTACAATATGGTTTACAGGACTTCCCTGTTCAGGGAAAACTACGCTTTCAAGGCGTGTGTTTGAATACATTAAAGAGCTAGGATTAAGGGTTGAGCTATTAGATGGAGATGTAATACGTAGGCATTTTAGTCAAGAGCTAGGATTTAGTGAAAGGGAGAGAAAGATCAATATTAGAAGAATTGGTTTTGTCTCTCATCTTCTTACAAGAAATGGTATTATTACAGTTGTTGCAGCTATTGCCCCTTATAAAGATGTAAGAGAGGAAAATCGTAAACTAATTGGTAGATATGTAGAGGTATTTTGTAACTGTCCATTAGAGGTTGCAGAAAAAAGAGATGTAAAAGGGATGTACAAGAAGGCTAGATTAGGAGAAATAAAGAATTTTACAGGGATATCTGATCCTTATGAGCCCCCAGATAATCCTGATATTCTAATAAATACTCATAAGGAAGATGTTGATGAAAGTGTTTCAAAGATTATCGAGTATCTAAAAACAAATCGTTATTTAAGTTAGAAACTTAAGAATAATAAAAGGATTATTTCTTAGATGTTTTTAAATAAAAAGATAGCTGTAGTAGTACCTGCATATAATGAGGGTCATCTTATAAAACAAGTTATAGATACTATGCCCAACTTTGTTGATTATATAATAGTGGTTGATGATGCAAGTAAGGATAATACAAAAGATATTGTGAAGACCTGCATGAAAACCAATCCTAAAATCGTCCTTATAGAACATAAAGAGAATCAAGGAGTAGGTGGGGCAATTGTAACTGGTTATAAATGGGCAAGAGATAACAAAATAGATGTCACTGCAGTTATGGCAGGTGATGCCCAAATGGACCCTGCTGATCTTCCTGCTATAGTAGAACCTGTAGCAAAGGGAGAGGCAGATTATACCAAAGGCAATAGACTCTTTCATGGAGAAGCCTGGAAGGTAATGCCAAAATATAGATTTTTTGGGAATTCCTTTTTATCTCTTTTTACAAAGATAGCATCTGGCTATTGGCATATTGCAGATTCACAATCTGGTTACACGGCAATATCTCTTGAGGCTCTAAGGCTTCTTGATTTGGATAAGATTTATAAGCGTTATGGAATGCCCAATGATATCTTAATAAGATTAAATGAACTAAATATGAGGGTTAGAGACGTCCCGGTAAGACCAGTTTATAATATTGGAGAAAAGTCTGGTATAAAGGTTAGAAAGGTGATATTTACTATTCCTTGGTTACTTTTTAAGGGGTTTTTTAGAAGATTATTTTTTAAATACGTTATTCAAGACTTTCATCCTCTGGTATTTTTTTATCTTTTAGGTCTTACATTAACACCAATTGGATTTTTCTTCGGTACCTACTTGTTCTTTTATAGGATTTTTGTAGGTCCAGTTTCAAGTACTAGTGCGCTTTTTGCTGCATTTTTGTTTATCTCAGGGTTACAATCTCTGTTTTTTGCTATGTGGTTTGACATGGACTATAATAGACACCTAAGATGAATTTTTTATAAATTTAAATTTATTGTGAGAATACTTCATGTAACAACATCATTTCCAAGTAGTCCAAAGGATTTTTCTGGAGCCTTTGTATACAAATTAATAAAGGCTCAAACTCAAGAAGGCTTAAGGTGTAAGGTCCTTTGTCCTTATTCAAAAGATGATATTAAAGATTGGCCAAAAGATTTTAAGGTATATAGATTTAAATATGCTTCTAATCCCTCATTAACGAGTACTTATGGAGGAATACCTGCAGCACTTAAGCTAAATCCGTATTTATATATTAAAATTCCATCCTTTTTATTTTACATGGCAAAGAATGTAATATCTCTAGCTAAAGATGTAGATATTATACATGCCCATTGGTCTATATGTGGATTTATATGTGGGATAACTAGATATTTTCATAAGCTTCCAATGATAACTACCTTAAGGGGTTCAGATGTTTATAGAGCTAAGACCTCTAAGTTATATAAATTAATACATAAAGTAGATATAAAAAGTTCTAATGCAGTAGTATGTGTAAGTAACTCTTTATTAAAAGAGCTTATTGAGCTAAGTCCTAATTATAAATCCAAGGTATTTTTTATCCCTAATGGAGTAGGAGATGAATTTTATAAGCTTCCTGTAATTAAAGAGGTTAAGTACCCCATACGTTTTTTATTTATAGGTAGTCTTATAGAACTTAAACAAGTTGAACTTTTAATCTCTGCGCTTTCTCTAATTAAAGGGGCAGGTGATAAATGGCTACTTACAATCGCGGGTGATGGACCAATGCGATCTAGCCTTGAAAGGCTTTGTAAAAAGCTTGGTATAGAAGAATTTTGTTCTTTTTTAGGTAAGGTGCCTCCACTTGATATACCAAAATTGATTGCCAAACATCATGTCCTTGTACTTCCTAGTAAAAGAGAGGGGAGACCAAATGTTGTACTTGAGGCAATGGCTGCTGCTAGGCTTGTTGTTGCTTCAGATATTGATGCTTGTAGGGAGCTTATTTCACACAATAAAAATGGGCTTCTTTTTGAGTCTGGCTCTCCACAAGGGCTTTATCAGACATTAAAACAAGTGATTGATAATCCTAGCATAATTCCAGCCTTAGGAGAAAATGCAAGGGATTGGATGATAAAAGAAGGGCTTAATTGGGATAGTTGTGCTAAAAGATATATGAGTATTTATAAAAATATATTGGAGAGCCATTAATTATGTGTGGTATATGCGGCATTATTCCATATAGCCCTAAGCCTATTTATAAGCATCAAATAGAGAAGATGTTAGAATCTATAAGACATAGAGGTCCAGATGATTTTGGATTTTATATAGAAGATCAAGCACTTCTTGCACATGCAAGGCTTTCTATTATAGATCTTGAAGCAAGTAAGCAGCCAATGAGTGATCCAACAGGTAGATTTACTTTAGTATTTAATGGAGAGATATATAACTACATTGAAATAAGAGAAGAACTTATCTCTAAAGGGGTAAAATTTTTTACTACAGGAGATACAGAGGTCCTTTTAAATGCCTTTATAGAATGGGATAGAGATTGTTTATTAAAATTAAATGGCATGTTTGCCTTTGCAATTTGGGATTCTTATGAAAAAAGGCTTTTTCTTGCAAGAGATAGAATGGGGCAAAAACCTCTATTTTATGCCTTAGTTAATAATAATTTTTATTTTGCTTCTGAACTTTGTGCATTTAAAGAGTTAGATATTGAGTTTCACTTAGATGAAAGATCTATTTGTGAGTATCTAGAATATGGATTTATTAAATCTCCTAATACAATATTTAAAGA
>JAMONC010000340.1 GCA_027066725.1 Desulfobacterales bacterium | reverse complement strand
CTGAAGGTGAGAAGCTTTTAAAGAATTTTTTAGACATGAAATAAAGGGTATTAAGAACTATGAGTGCAATAAAAGAGGCCATTTCAAAACTTGTTGAGAAAAAAGACATTCCACAGGATTTTATGGTTCAAGTGATGGATGAGATCATGGAAGGAAGTGCAACAGATGCCCAAATAGGGGCATTTTTAGTTGCTCTAAGGATGAAAGGCGAGACAATAGATGAAATAACTGCTTGTGCCAAGGTGATGAAGGATAAGGCAGTAAAGATACCTGTAAAGCATTCAGAAAATGAGGTAATTATAGATACATGTGGAACAGGTGGAGATGGGCTAAAGACCTTTAATATTTCTACTGCTAGTGCCTTTGTTGTAGCAGGGGCTGGAGTTAAGGTGGCTAAACATGGAAACCGCTCTATTTCTAGCCGTTCAGGAAGTGCAGATTGTTTAGAGGCTTTAGGGGTGTCATTAAATCTTAGCCCAGATCAAGTTTCAAATGCTATAGAGGAGATAGGAATAGGTTTTTTGTTTGCTCCTAATCTTCATCCTGCAATGAAGTATGCTATTGGACCTAGAAGAGAGATTGGAGTAAGATCAATCTTTAACATCCTTGGCCCACTTTGTAATCCTGCAGATGCAAATGTCCAGCTTATGGGTGTCTTTTCTAAAGAACTTGTTACACCTCTTGCTTATGTCTTAGGTAAGCTAAATAAAAAGAGGGCATGGGTAGTAAATGGACCAGATGGTATGGATGAATTAGGCCTTAGTGGAACCAGCAAAGTAGCTGAGCTAAAAGAAGATAGAAGTGTTCATGAGTTTGAGTTTGATCCAAGTGCTTATGGCTTTAAAAAGAGAGATATTTCAGAGATAAAAGGCGGGGATGCAAAAGAAAATGCCAAGGTTATGCTAGATATATTTGAAGGTAAAGAAAAAGGTGCTTATAGAGATGCTGTGGTATTAAATGCTGGAGCTGCCATATACTTAGCAGGTAAGGCGGATGATCTTAAAGAGGCCTTTGATATTGCACAAGATGTAATTGATTCAGGTAAGGCGCTATCAAAATTAAATGCGTTAAAGAATTTTAAGGGATAAGATATCTTCGTTATGAATATACTTGATACTATTGTTGATCATAAAAAAGAGGAGTTAATAGAACAAAAGAAAAAAGGGCTTATTGCTCCAGATGACTTTGATCCAGGGGCTCCTCGTGGTTTTAGAGATGCCTTAATTAAGGATAAAAGTGTTGCCATTATAGCTGAGGTTAAAAAGGCATCTCCATCAAAAGGGATTATTTGTGAAGATTTTGATCCCAAAAAGATTGCAATTGATTATGAAGAAGGCGGTGCAAGTGCTATTTCTTGTCTAACTGATAAGAAATTTTTTAAAGGAGATATCTCATTTTTACCTATTATTAGAAGACAAGTCTCTCTTCCCATTCTTAGAAAGGATTTTATAATAGATCATTTTCAAGTAGATGAAGCTAAAGTGTGGGGCGCAGATGCCATCTTATTAATTGTAGCTGTGCTTGATGATGTACTTTTAAAAGAGCTTTTTTTACATGCAAAAGAGCTTGGACTTGATGCACTTGTTGAGGTTCATGATCCTTATGAACTTGAGCGTGCCATTAAGGCAGAGGTTGATTTAGTGGGGGTTAATAACAGAAATTTAAAGGATTTTACTTGTTCTTTAGATACTACTTTTAAGATAAAAGAAATACTTGGAGATGAGTTACCTTTAGTTAGTGAAAGTGGGATTTCTTCTGCCGAGCATATAAGGGCACTTTATGAACATGGGATAGATGCTGCTTTAATTGGTGAGTCTTTAATGCGTAAAAAAGATAGAGTCGCTTTTTTAAAAGAGCTTTTGAGTGCAGGTAGATGAATATCAAGATAAAGATTTGTGGCTTAAAAGATATTGATATTGCAGTTAAAACATGTGAGCTTGGGGCAGATGCAATTGGTTTTGTCTTTGCTAAAAAAAGTGTTCGTTATATAGAATTTGAACAAGCTAAGGATATCATAGCTTCTCTTCCTTGTTTTGTTCAGAGTGTTGGGGTCTTTGTAAATCCTTCTCCAAGTGATGTAGAAAAGGCTCTGTCTTGTGGCATAGATATCTTACAGTTTCATGGAGATGAATCTGTTGAGTTTTGTAAGGAGTTTTATCCAAGGGTTATAAAGGCAATAAGGATTAAAAATATTGAAGATATAGAATTTTTTAGACAATATGAAGATGTTTGTAGGGCATTTTTAGTAGATACATATACAAAAGAGGCTTATGGCGGTACAGGGAAAGTGGCTGATTGGGAGCTTTCTAAAAGAGCAGTAGAGTCATTTTCAAGGCCTGTTATATTGGCAGGAGGATTAAGTCCTGATAATGTAAGAGAGGCAATATCAAAAGTAATGCCTTATGGGGTAGATGTGAGTTCTGGAGTTGAGCTTTCCCCAGGCAAAAAAGATATAGCCCTTATAGATAAATTTATAAAAACTGTAAGAGCTATATAGAGATGAGGTGATTGTTAAATGACTACAACTACTAAAAAAAGATGTGGCAAGAAGGCGGCGGATGGCCGTTTTGGCCCTTATGGTGGGAGGTTTGTTCCTGAGACATTAATGCCTGCTCTTATGGAACTTGAAGAGGCATATTTTTTCTATAAAAAAGATCCTGAGTTTAAAAAAGAGCTTGCTGCAATATTAAAAGACTATGTAGGACGTCCAACACCTCTTTATGAAGCAAAACGTTTAGGTGAGGCTCTTGGAGGTATAAGGGTATTTTTAAAAAGAGAAGACCTTACCCATACTGGAGCACACAAGATAAATAATACAGTTGGACAGGTACTTTTAGCAAAAAGGATGGGTAAGACTAGGATTATTGCAGAAACAGGTGCAGGACAACACGGCGTTGCAACTGCTACTGCTGCTGCTCTTATGGGTTTAAGTTGTGAAGTATATATGGGACGGAAAGACACAGTTCGTCAGGCAATGAATGTTTTTAGAATGGAGCTTTCTGGAGCTAGAGTAATTCCTGTTGATTCAGGTACTAAAACACTAAAAGATGCTATAAATGAGGCACTTAGAGATTGGGTGACAAATGTTAGAAATACTCACTATGTAATAGGTTCTGTTGTTGGACCACATCCTTATCCTATTATGGTTAGAGATTTTCAGAGTGTAATAGGAAAAGAGACAAAGTCTCAAATAAAGAAAGTAATAGGTAAGATGCCAGATATTGTAATTGCGTGTGTTGGTGGTGGCAGCAATGCTATGGGAATATTTTCTGGCTTTGTAAATGAAGAGGCAGTAAAGCTAATAGGAGTTGAGGCAGCAGGTAAGGGGCTTGATACAGATTTTCATTCAGCAACTCTTTGTGTAGGCTCTCCAGGTGTACTTCATGGTACAATGAGTTATTTACTCCAGGATAAGTGGGGGCAAATAAAAGGAGCTCATTCTGTTGCTCCAGGCCTTGATTATCCAGGAGTTGGCCCTGAGCATTCCATGTTTAAGGATACTGGAAGGGTAAAGTATGTAGCAGTTGATGATGAAGAGGCACTTGAAGGTTTTAAATTATTATCACAAACAGAAGGTATCATACCTGCCTTAGAAAGTGCTCATGCAGTTGCTTATCTAAAAAAGATAGCCCCAGAGCTTAAAAAAGGAACCAGTGTAGTAATAAATCTTTCTGGTAGAGGGGATAAAGACGTATCTACTGTTGCACAAATATTTAAGGAGAAAAAAAATGAGTGAGGGATTTGCTGTAATAAAAGATAAAGATATAAAGGCTTCTAGCAGGGGGATAGATGCTATAAAAGATGCCTTTACAAAGGCAAAGGAAGAAAAACGCTCTGCTTTTATCCCATTTATTACAGCAGGCGATCCAAATATTTTAATCTCTGAAGAGCTTATATTAGCCCTTAGTGATGCTGGGGCAGATATTATAGAGTTAGGAGTTCCTTTTTCTGATCCTGTAGCAGATGGGCCTACTATACAGGCATCGAGTCAGCGCGCATTAAAAAATGGTATTACTCCAGAGGATGTTTTAACTCTTGTTAGAAAGGTGCGAGAAAAGGGATGTATGACTCCTATTGTTTTGATGGGCTATTATAATCCGGTGCTTCAATATGGACTTAGTAGATTTGCAGAAAAGATGGTAGAGGTTGGGGCAGATGGGACTATTATAGCAGACCTACCCATTGAAGAGGCTCATGAATGGAGGCGAATTGCCAGTATAAATGGACTTGCAAATATATTTTTAGTTGCTCCAACAACACCTATTTCAAGAGCAAGATTTATAGCAGAAGCAAGTACAGGATTTTTGTATTATGTATCTGTTACAGGCATTACTGGTGCTAGGACAGAACTTCCTGAGCATTTACAAGAGGCATTAAGACAAGTAAAAGCAGTAAGTCCTGTACCTGTAGGAGTAGGTTTTGGTATATCTACTCCAGAACAAGTAAAGATGCTTTCTCGTATTGCAGATGGAATTATTGTAGGAAGTGCAATTATTAGGGTTATTCAAAGGCATGTTACAGAGAAGGATATTGGTTTTGAAGTTAATCCTAATTTGGTAGAGGATGTAAAAAAATTTATTTCTGAGTTAGTAAAAGCAATATAGCCATGAATTATGTCTAGCTTAATTTGTATTAATTTTTTTAATGAACGCTAAGATAATTATAATCTGTCATATTTTTATATTGTTCTCTTAGTTTTTAATACTAGAAAAAATTATATTTCCTTTGGTACGTAGAAAAAATATTATATCATAGGGATATACTATTACAGCAGGGTAGCCTAATTCTGGATTTGGTAAGTATTTTATAAAGTCAACTATAATTTTATTTTTAATTTTTCTCACTTTAGTTATTTTAACACCATAGCCCGGACACGGTTTCCTTCCCAAAAATATTCCTACAACAATAAATCTTCCAAAATCAATTTTTGGTTTACTACCTGAACCATATTTATCCCAAAAATCATTCCATTGTTTTTCATTATAGAAAATTATTTTCTGAGGAGGAACTAAATTAAGTTTTAATCTAAATTCTTTTATATTAATTCTTTTAAAATTAATTTCATTTTCTGTTTCTTGAGCCATTATATTTCCTATTGAACATAATAGTATTAATAAACACAATAAAGTAACTCTAGATATTCTTTTAGCCATTTTAGATCATCAGAATAAGCCTGCCCTTGATAATTTTTTAAAGAGCAGGCTTAGTGATATATTTATTTCCTAAATCTGATGTTATCAATTAGGACAACCTCTAACTTATATATAGGCTAAGCCCCGGTTTATCACTCCAGATAAGTAGAGGCTAAGCATTCTCTTATTTTTAATTTTATCTTACTGTATAATTTTTTAAAATATTTAAACATCTTTTGTGTCACAATTTTTCATCTATCTAAATTAAAGATAGTTTAAAAAGTAACTCAAAAATTAGCTGGCTATAAGCAATTCATATAAGATGCTATAGACCTGTATCAAAAAGAAATTTCTCAGGTGTAAAAAGCCTTCTGGTTAATTAATATTTTTTAATCTTTTCTGAGCTTTTCTTTTTTGTCTACCCCATCTAATAAGTGAATTTTTACTCAAAAATATAATAAAATACTTGGCATAAAAGCTTGCAGTAGTTAAGATGCAGGATTAGTCTAACTGGACTAAAACGAAAGCGTATACTCTTATGCTTTATTCAAATAAATAAAAAGTAAAAAGAAAGGGAGAAGTCAGTCCATGCAAAGACAAAACTTCACCTGTGAAGCAGATGCTTGTGCAATAATCGCATTGGTTGATAAAAAAGGAAGAAGTACTCATGCAAACATAGTCCAAACTATAAATGCCTT
>JAMONC010000339.1 GCA_027066725.1 Desulfobacterales bacterium | reverse complement strand
GTTAAAACAGGAATTAAAAGTGTTACAAATATTGGAGTGATAAATACAACATAAGGAGTTAGTCTAAATATCCATGTAGCATCTTCTGATACTACTTCATCTTTATGAAATAGCTTCCAGATGTCTTTATATGGCTGAAAGATACTAGGTCCTTTTTTAGATTGGACCATTTCCTTAAGTTTGTTTAATACACCTGTAACAAGAGGGGCAAATGCCATTACAACTACGACCTGAAGAAGATTAAATAGAATTTTTTGAGTCATACCTTCCACCTCTTGCTTAGATTTATATTTTTACAAAATAAAAAAACGCTGGCTAAAGCCAGCGTCCGCAAATTCAATACCAAATTTACTGACTCCCGCTGTCTTTAGCCCAGCAGGAGTCATCAGCCCTACAAATAGAGCATTTAAGGGGGACTCCTTCCCCATAATTTTGGGAAACGGTTTATAACAGCTAAATAAAGAGATGTCAAGCAGTTTTTTATGAAAAGTTTTTTGTTACTTGTTTACATAATTGTATGAAATATTATTACATTAACGTATAATTTGTCGAAAATATAATATAAATATTAAAAAGCTTTCTATAAAATAAAGTATAGTACCAGGTTCTGGTACAGGTGTACATGATACTGCATTCATTCCCCATACAAAAGGAGGATTAAACGTTAAAGGTGACACAGGTGTAAATGGAGTCTCAAAGCTCTTGCCTCCATTTAAACTAAAAGCTCCACTAAATTGATTGGTAGCATCATTAAACATTATTTCTAATATTATGTTTCCAGTTATATCTTGTGGATTAATAGGTATAGCCTGAAAATTGACTTGGCCAAGACTAAGATTTTCCCAACCAAAAAACATTATAGGCTTATTATTACCCGTTACAGGAAATGCTAATATCTGATCTATTTCTGGTGAAAAACGACTAATTCCAATTGATATACTTTCACTAACATTAGGAGCTAAAAAATGAAAAGCCTCCATAAAAAACATCTGATTCTTTTGAGGTAAATAAGGTAACCATGTAGATGTTGCTATACTACTTCCTAATCCATTAACAAGAGCAAGCCCTGAAGCAACAGTAGTAGATTCTATAGAAACTGTTACTCCATTAAGTGATCTAAAAAATATATCCCCAGGACTACTTAATTTTAGCAACCCATTGGACTCTATTACTGTAGGTTCATATACAAACCAGGGGAAAGTCAAAACGTAGCCATTAAAATCATCAACAAAATAGACTGGTAAATTACCTGTAATCTTAAAGCTGTCTATATAAAAAGAGTAAGGAGTAGCGTATAATTTATCTGTAAAAAATAACCCGATTACTAAAAATAAAAATAAGCTCTTCTTAAATTTATTCATAAGTGCACACCTCATAATAAAAATATTCTATTTTAGAATATCTGCAAAAATCGATATTTTCTTAAGAAAAATTTAAAGTCTTTAAGTGAAAACTTAAATCTTAAAAATGGAAAAATAAGCCCCTTATAAACAAAATCTAGATGAAATAACTATCTATGAATTTATATTTTTATCTTTTTATGATTTTTGAAATACTTCCTCCTATTAAAAGAGGAGAAAGCCCCCAGAAAGATAGTCCTTTGGCCCTTATAGACTTTACTAGGTAATATACAAACTCTAATAAGTTATCTACAGATGTATTAAAAGATATAGGATCTGAATTAACAAGGATTATATCCCCTGCATCAACCTTATCTGCTATTTCGATAGCTTGTTTTTTTATATCTACTTCTTTAGTTAATCGTTTTTTTCTTATGTAAGGACTTAGAGTTATAAGCCCAAGTCTTGAGGCTGTTTTTATTAAAAAAGGATCTTTCCATCCATAAGGTGGTAAAAAAAACGAGGGTCTTCTTCTTTGTAAGTCCTCTATCAGGTATATGGTTGGAGCAATAAGACGTATTAAAGAAAGCCTCTTTCTAAATATTAATGGTTTGTATTTTTCAGCTTGTACACCTAATTCAAATGTTCGCAGCTGCTTTAACTCTTTTTTATATTCTCTAGCCCTAACTCCTTCTAAAAAAAATGTAGCAGGTGTCTCTAATTCATGAAGCAATGCACTAAGTTGACTTGTAGCTTCATTGGGGGCTTTTTCAAATATTAGACTAACAGCTTGAGTGCTACGCTCTCCATGAGTAATAACTCGTCCAAATAAAGAAGCTTTTGGACAAAAGGTTTCATAAGCATAAAAAGATACAAAACCAGCAATACCTGCACTTAAAATTCCTATACTTGACTTTGATAAGGTATCTTTAAGTTTCATGTAAGCCCCCTTTATTGCTTACTTCTTTCTTTCAATTACATACCATGCAATATCTTCTAATATCTTTCGCTCAAGACAATTGTCAAATAGCTCCAATCCTCTTAAAGCATCTTTCACTAAAGTTATTGCCTTTTCCTTTGTATCTTTTACAGCCCCAGTTTTTATTAGTTGCTCTTTAACCCAAAAAAAATCATCTTGGTTTTTTTCCGATGTCATAAATATATCAATAAGCCTTTTTTGCTCCTCGTCCTTTAACCTATTAAATGCCAATATAACAGGAAGTGTTATTTTCCCTTCAGCTAAATCTGTCCCTACTTTTTTACCAAGTTCATCAGTATCTGCTATATAGTCTAAAAGATCATCAATCATCTGAAAGGCAAGTCCAAGCTTTAAGCCATAATCACTAAGTGCATTTACTTTTATGTCACTTACTCCTGCCCAAAGTCCTCCTATCTTACAAGAAGCAAGAATTAAAGCAGCAGTCTTACGAAATATTACATCATTATAGGTCTCTTCATCAAAATAAATATCTTTAGCCCTTAAAAGCTGAAGGACTTCTCCTTCTGACATTAAAGAAACAGTTTCTGCAATTGTTTGTGCAATTCTTACATCTCCAAAACCACTTGCTATATATATAGCCCTTGCATATAAGAAATCTCCACTTAAAATAGCCGCCTTATTTCCCCACTTTTTATAGGCAGGAGGTTGCCCCCTTCTAAGTTCTCCTTCATCAATTACATCATCATGCAAAAGACTTGCCGCGTGCAAGTATTCTGGAACAACAGAAAGTTCATATAGCTTAGAGTCACTCTTACCACAAAGCTTTGCACAAAGTACAGTCAAAAGCGGTCTTAACCGCTTACCACCTGCAAATAAAATATATTCAGTTACCTCTGTAATAAAAGGAACATAAGAGGCAAAGTGCTTATGTAATACTGATTCAATTTTATTAAGATCTTCTATGCAAGGACTAAGTATTGGATGTACTTTTTTCATATTTTAACCACTAGAAAAATCCTGGTATTTTTAAGCCACCTGTAAGTTTACTCATCTCATCTTCCATCATTTGACGCGCCCTCTCAAGAGCCTCATTAACTGCTGCTACTACAAGGTCTTGTAACATCTCTACATCTTCAGGATCTACTACCTCTTTTTCTATTGTTATTGAAACAATTTCTGGTTTACCATTTGCTACAGCCTTTACCATTCCACCACCAACAGTTACCTCAACTGTCCTATGTTTTAATTCCTCTTGCAATTTATTGAGCTTATTTTGAAGAAGTTGCGCCTGCCTCATCATCTCTTTCATGTTAGGATGCATAATCTTTACTCCTATCTTTTTAAATTTTTTTAATTACTATAGTAAAAATTGAATCTATTTTAAACTGAAATCATTCATATCCACCCTTAAAATACGAGCATCAAATACATCTATAGCCTTTTGCACTAAAGGGTGTTCCATCAACTCCTTTTTAGAATCTTTATTATTAGTCTGATCAATATCATCAGATTTAAATAATCTAATTTCAACCTCTAGCTCTTTATGAAAGAGTTCTCTAAACCTTTTTTCTATCTCCTTCTTATGTTCCTCTTCTTTTAAGAAAGATACTGCCCATTCATGTTCACAAAATATTATCAGTTTATTGTTGGAATCTATCTTTATAGACTTACATTCTTCTAAAACAGAAGCAATTACTGGAGCAGTATTTTTTAGATAAGTTACAAAGGAATCTAAACTTATAGAATCACATGGCTTCGGTTGATTAGCTATCTTATCATCATAGCTTAACTTATCATTGATATTATAAGAATTATTAGACGTCTTATATAAGTTTTCTTCATAGGAAGAATTTTTTTCTTTATCCCCTTCTCTTAGAGGGGTATTAGATAAGTTATCAAGTTTTGATATAATATCTTCCAGACAAACAACTTCTTCCATATGGCAAAGACTAATTAATAAAAGTTCAACTCTAATCCTTGGATTGGTGCTTTTCTTTATTACATCAAAATCATCCAACATTTTATTTAGTAACTGTAAGATATCTGAATAGCTATAAGATTTAGTCAATTCTTTTGCTAGTTCAATTTCTTCTGACACAAGATCAATTAGTGTTCCAAGGATTTTTGGATCTTTAACAGTTTTTATTATTAATAGATGTCTAAAATACCTAATAAGTTGTTCAATAATAGATTGAAGATCTACACCAAATCTATAAAGTTCATCAATTATTTCTAATGACTTAGCAACATCTCTTTTTAATATAAAAGTAGCAAGCTGTTGGATAGAGATAGTTTCTACAATGCCAAGGGCTTGACAAACTTCCTCTGCTGTAGTTGCACCAAAAGCAGCAACTTGATCTAAAAGACTTAAGCTATCTCTAACACTACCTTTTGCTTGCCTTGCAATTATATGTAATCCTTCTTCATTAAGTCCTAAGTTTTCTGCATCACTAATCTTTTTAAGATGAGCCTTTAATTCTATGATATTAAGTCGTTTAAATTCATAGTGTTGACATCTTGAATGTATTGTTGCAGGTATGCGCTGAGGTTCTGTTGTTGCAAAAATAAAATATACATGAGGAGGAGGCTCTTCTAATGTCTTTAACAAGGCATTAAAAGCCTCTTTTGTAAGCATATGCACTTCATCGATAATATTTACTCTATAGCGACAGTTAACCGGGCGAAATTTTATCTCTTCTCTAAGCTGTCTTATCTCATCTATACCTCTATTGGATGCACCATCTATTTCTAATACATCTATTTCATTTCCTGCAGTAATACGTTTACAAATTTCACATCTATTACAAGGAACTGGAGTAGGGCCCTTCTTGCAATTTAACGCCTTGGCTACAATCCTAGCAACTGAGGTCTTACCTACTCCACGAGGCCCACTAAATAAAAGTGCATGAGCTAGCCTATCATTTTTAATCGCATTTTGGAGAGTTTTAGTAACATGATTTTGGCCAATTACATCTTCAAAACGCTGAGGTCGCCATTTTCTGGCAAGAACTAGGTAGGACATAGCATATTTTCTTTTCTTTATTAATGATTAAAGTGATCAGGATATCAAAAAGATGATAGCCAGGCACCCCTGCGGCACACGAAGTGCCCTACTACCGTTGCTTCCTTCCGGACCTGGCGGGGTTCGCAGGGTTTCGTTGCGCAGGACCCGGCTATCAATATCTATTTCTTATTTTGGCGGAGAGGGTGGGATTCGAACCCACGGTACACCTTTTGGGCGTACACACGATTTCCAGTCGTGCCCCTTCAGCCACTCGGGCACCTCTCCTTTGCGTTTCAACAAATTAAATTGTCATTAGTATTAAGTCAACAGGTAATATTATTTTTTGTTTATTTCAATATTAATGGCGGAGAGGGTGGGATTCGAACCCACGGTGCGCCTTTTAAGCGCACAAGCGATTTCGAGTCGCCCCCGTTACGACCGCTTCGGTACCTCTCCAGAAAACTTAATTATTTTTTAATTAATTTAATAATATTTAACTTAGCTGACAATAAATCACAAGAAACAAAAAAATCCCCTGCCGGCAAAATGGATGGAGGTGGGTATGTTGGTCGTCTTGTTGGAGATGGTACAGAGGGACCGGCAGGGGAAACCTATTTTCAATATATCATACTCTAAATAACGTCTAAAAAGAC
>JAMONC010000338.1 GCA_027066725.1 Desulfobacterales bacterium | reverse complement strand
GAAGATTGCAAAAAATGAAATGTCTGAATTTCATTTTTTAGACGAAGCGGAAAATGAAAAATATACCGTTGTTCTTACTAAGGCATATAACTTATGTCAAGGCAATATCTCTGTACAAAAGAATCATAATGATAATTTTCTAAGATTAGAAAAACAAACATATAAAACTTTTTTTGATACCGTAGAAAAGAATCCACTAACCGACAAGCAAAGAGAAGCCGTTATTGTTAATGAACGAGCAAATTTAATTATTGCGGGAGCTGGATCTGGGAAAACAAGTGTCATGGTTGCAAGGGTTGGATATATCTTAGATAAATACAAGGTAAAACCTGAAGAGATATTGGTATTAGCTTTTGGTAAAGATGCTGCACAAGAGTTAAGAGAACGTGTTAAAGAGCGATTACAAATAGACAATATGGGTGTAACTACGTTTCATGCTTTTGGGCAAAAAGTAATTGCAGAGGTTGAGGGTAAAAAGCCTAACCTTGCTAAGTGGGCAGGAGATGATAGTTTAAAAAGCAAACTCATTGAGGAAATCTTATTTGAACTGTCTGATAGAGATACGAAGTTTAAAAAAATACTTTTAGACTTTTTTGCATACCCCTTTGCTCAATATAAAAGTGAATTTAGTTTTACCTCAGAAATAGCCTATAAACTGTATCTCCAAAATAATAAGATTATTTCACTCAAAGGTGATAAAGTTAAAAGTTATGAGGAGTGTGAGATTGCGAACTTCTTATTTCTTAATGGTATCAAGTATGAGTATGAAGCACTGTACAAACATGATACAGCTACTATGGAATATAGACAATATGAGCCTGATTTTTATTTGACTGAGTATGATATTTATTTAGAGCACTTCGGCATAGATAGAAGAGGAAATACCGCTCCTTTTGTTGATAAAAAAACCTATAATGAAGGAATAGCCTGGAAAAGAGATCTTCATAAACAATATAACACCAAATTAATTGAAACGTACAGTTATTATCATCAAGAAGGAAGACTACTAAAGGAACTAGAACGTATATTAAAAGAAGAGGATGTAGTATTTGAGCCTAAGTCAATCATAGAAGCATTATCTTCACTAGGTGACGATTCTCATATTAATAATTTTGCAAAAACAGTAGCAGCTTTTATTGGGCACTATAAATCAAATAGTCACTCCATAGATGGGTTAAGAAAAAGAGCAAAGAGTAGCGAACGACTAAATGCTTTTTTAGATTTGTTTGAGTCAATATTATTTGCCTATGAAGCTATAAAGAAGTCAAAAAAAGTCATTGATTTTGAAGATATGATAAGTATGGCAATAGAATATATTGAAGCACAACAATATCTCTCAAAATACAAATATATTCTAGTAGATGAGTATCAAGATATATCTACGGTACGTGCTAGGCTAGTCAAAGCCTTATATAGTCAATTACCTGAATCAATTTTAACCGTAGTGGGAGATGATTGGCAGTCTATTTTTCGTTTTACAGGTAGTGAAATTTCATTGTTTCATCATTTTGAAGACTATTTTGGTGTGGCAAAAAAAGTGCAATTGGATTACACATTTAGGTTTAATGATAAGATATCCTCAGTATCACAAAAATTTATTGAAGCCAATCCAAAGCAAATCAAAAAAGATATAAAAACGTTGACACAAGCATCTGGCCCTATGATACATATTTGGTGGGGAGATGATAAAGATGTAAATAAAATTAAAGAGATTCTTTCTGAGGCAGAAAATAAAAATTACAAGTCAGTCTATATTCTAGGTAGAAATAAGTATGCATACCCTGATAATATCAAGCATGTTAAAAATCTATACCCTGAGTTGGATATCAATATTTTATCTGTCCATAAATCAAAAGGGCTTGAGGCAGACGTATCTATTATTAGTGGGGTCTTTGGCGGTACGGTAGGTTTCCCTACGTCAATACAAGATGATGCAATATTAAGTCTTGCTATTGCAGAAGCAGAGCCATTCCCTCACGCAGAGGAAAGACGATTGTTTTATGTGGCATTAACAAGAGCAAAAAAAGAAGTGCATATTTTAGCGTCCAATATAAATATATCTCCTTTTACAAAAGAATTAGAAGATGCAAAATATGAAGTTACACATCACTATAAGGATAATATAAAACCACGAGCATGTCCTAAATGTAGCCTTGGAGTCTTAATTGTTAAAGACGGTCCACATAGTAAGTTTTGGGGATGTACAAATTATGCTAAAGCAGGATGTGACTATACAGAGAAGATATACCCTTGTAAGGAAAAGTCTTGTGGGGCAGTCATGCAGCTCGATAAATATAAAAGGTACTATATTTGTACAAATAAGACTTGTAAAGCAAAAGAAAAAGCATGCCCTTCATGTAGTGCCAAACTTATTATGAGGTTTAATAGGTCTCAGAACAATAGGCCTTTTATGGGATGTTCTGGTTATGGGGCTACAGGGTGCACCTATAGTGAAAACTTTTGACTTAAACTCGGAGATTATTAATTCTGCTTGTCTACGCCTTCCACTTCTAAAAAGAAAACAGATAGCGATACCCCCAGTATTTCTACTATCTTATAGAGATGTTCAACATTAAAATGTTTATCATATTTATTGTTTTCACAATTTGAATAGAATGCCACTGACTTGATTCCAATAGACAATGCCATATCTAATTGAGAGATATTTTGTTCTTCTCGTAGCTTCTTAACAACTATTCCAATTGTTTGATGTAATTGAGAAATTTCATTTTCTCCAATAATAGAAAGTGACTTATCCATATTTATCCTATAGAGTTAAATTATCTATAAGGTTACATCCATATAATAGTCTTGTCATTATCCTATAGGATAAATTACTGTTCAAATAGAGCCTTTTTTGCTAGAAATCTACATCTATAGCTTTTTTACTACTTTTATAGGGAATATGTCACTAAGAGAAAGATGTTTTTTACAAATAGGTTTACTTAAAATTTTAAAAGGAAAATAATATGAAGAAAATAATTTACTCTGTTCTTGTAGTTTGCTGTCTAGCAAATACTGCATCGGCATCTAGTATTTCTAAGTCGGAAATTGCAAAATGGAAAAGCATAGGGGTATACCATAGCTATATCGGTAGCTGGAAAGAAGCGGGGATTTCTCTAGAAGAAGCTGCTAAATGGTTAAGCCTTGCGAAGGTTAGCTCTAATGGAATTAGAGCTAGTTATTGGAAAAAAATAGGGGTGCAGACTCCTGAAGAGGCATCAAAGTGGAAACAAGCTGGTATACGTTTTAGGGAAGTCTCTATGTGGAAAAAAGCGGGACTTGACATAGACGAAATTATTAAATGGAAACGTGTAAATATAGGAAATATTTCATTTATTGGAAAGATGAAAAAAGAAGGAATCTCTCCAGAAGAGGCTAGTCGATGGATAAAAATAGGGATAAATAATTATAATCAAATTATAAAAATGAAACAGGCAGGAATTTCCTCTGATGAAGTTCTTGCGTGGAAAAAATCTGGAGTCAAGGTTCGAGATATTGATCGCTGGAAGAAAGAAGGCCTAACGCCAGGAGAGGTTCTTGAGTGGAAAGAGGTTTCAGTGGCTATTCATAATATAAGTGCTTTAAAAAAAGATGGGCTTTCTCCTAGTGAAGTTGTAGAGTGGAAACAAGCAGGTGTATCTCCTCAAATGATACGTAATTTAAAAGTAGAAGGTTTAACGGCTGAAGAAGTTCTTGAGTGGAAAAAAAGTGATGTTTCTCTTTTCAATATAGGTGACATGAAAAAGGCTGGACTCTTCCCTGATGAAATTAAAGAATGGGCAAAGGCAGGAATCTCTAGTAATAATATTGTTTCTGCAAAGAAATCAGGTCTTTCAGCAGAAGAAGTTACTCAGTGGAAAAATGCAGGCATTTCAAGTAGGCATATGTTTGAATGGAGAAGTGCAGGGGTTAATTTAGAAGATGCAACTAAGTGGAGAGCACTTGGCATAAAGATTACCTTGATGAATAGACTAAAAAAGATAGGTGTTAAAAGTCCAGAAGAAGTTTCTAAATGGGAAAAAGTTAGAATTATTGACCTATTGAACATAGGTTTTCTAAAAGAAATTAATGTTAACCCAGATGATATAACTGAAAAAGGTATAGAAAAGAATCATAAAATAATTTCATTTTTGGCCTCCTCTTTTGATAAATCTTTATGGGAAGATGTATATGAAAAAGTCAGTGATAAGTGTCAAGACAATAAATGTATTATTACTTCTTTCACAAACACTGCCAAAGTCAGAAATGATATGTTATTGGTGGAGATAGATGGTTCACCTGCTCTGTTAGAATTCTCATCAAAAGGATTTTTTTCATCACCACAAGTACCTGAGACCTTTACACTAATTAATAATAGAGAGGAAGACTTTAAAAGTATTTTAAAACCTTCAGGTACCAGCAAGACAGAACTAGAGGGGGAAGAGTATAAAATAAAAACCTATGAAGTTATTGTCGCTCCAGTAGCTAGAAAATAAGTTTACATATCCCTTTTTTTTGTAGTAGAGTTTCTACCACTTCCCCCCTAGGGGTGCTTAATCATGCCCTAGTTTATATATTCCCATTAGGTTGTCTTTTTTATTATAGTATACCTTATAGCAAGTGCTATTTGATTAAAGTAAACGTGTCTACTTTAAAAAAATATTAATTTTATACTTAAAGAAAACTATATGATAAACTATTTTAAATAAAGTCAATTACTTGACAAAGGTGAAGGGAAACATTTAAAATACATAAAAATATCTTTCCTCTTTTCATGACATCCTTAGGACTCTTTACTGTTTATGTTTTCTATGCTCTATGGCATACTGGAACAGTGATTTCAACAACTCTAGCAACGACCACAAAAAAACACATAAGTAGCTACACATAAACATGAAACAGTTGATAATGCAATGCAAATAGTATTAAAGCAGAGAGATATGCAAGATTTATAGCAGTAAGTTTGGGTGAAATAAATATTATCAATGTAGTTAAGTATCTAGATACTCCAGAGAGAATAGGAGATCACGGTATAGCAGTTCCAGAGGGATACTATAAAGTGCTTTATAATAAAGATCAAAACTACACACGGTGTCTCTATTACGAAAACGACAATAACATTACCACAAGTGAAGACAATCTTGGTGATTCTGTTGTGGATTGTAATATCGTTGGAGAGCTACTTCAAAGAAGAATGTGCAGTAGCTTTCTACAGGGGAGAAGCTCAAGAATGGTTTGCAGATCGTAATCCAAGTTGGAAGAGATTGGATGGTAATGAGGTGGCTTGTCAATCTTTACGGTAATAAATTAAGTTTTTGTGGGGTTTTATAATTTATTATAAAATATAAAATATAATGAAAAAAATAAAAAGTATGGCAATTTGACATATTTTTGATTAACTTTTGGCAATCTTGATATTATAGGGCTGTGATAGGATAGAGGTGAAGATTTTCTTCTAACTAATTTTTTGAAAAGGTTCAAAATGCCAAATTATATTATAAACAAAAACACTCAGAGCAACGGAGATAATGAAGTACACAATAAAGATGCTAACTGTGGACACATGCCATTGATAGAAAATCAAATAGACTTAGGCTGGCATGCAACATGTCATGATGCCGTGTCCTATGCAAAAAGTAAATGGGCAAATAATAGAATAAATGGTTGTTATTATTGTGCTAATACTTGTCATACAAGCTAATTATTACTTGATAATCTTATGAAGCTCATGGAATTTATTGTTACAAGCTGTTACATAACAGGTGCCTACTACAAGTCACTAAATGAAAAGGATAGTGTCTCTTCCCGCAAGGCAATAAACTTATATGAAAGGTTTTTCCCTATGTTAAGTGTCTACTTTCGGTCTTACTTTATTAACTATGAAACTTTAAAGCAGGAGCGTTAATGTTTCTAAGTTACTTTCTATGTAATACCTTAGAAATCTTTAAGAAGAGTG
>JAMONC010000337.1 GCA_027066725.1 Desulfobacterales bacterium | reverse complement strand
ACCAAGATGTCCCCAAAGAGCAACACTTATTGCTCCTAAAAGAGCACCTAAGCCATTTGCTGCACATAAAAAGCCATATTTTTTAGCACCTAACCCTAAAACTCTTTTCCCGAAAGCAGGAAGTAATACACTATATGGTAAAAGAAGTATACTAAAGCAAAGAATCATTATAAGTACCATACGCATAGTTGGTCTTTGCCATACAAATAGAAAAGCCTCTTTAAATGCCTTTATAGGAGGTATTTTTTTAGTTTGATTATTTGAAGGGCTTTTAAATCTTTTTACAAGCAAGAGTAAAATAAAGATAATAATAAGTGCAGAGATCGCTTTTATATAAAAACAACTTGCCATAAATCCTTTTGCCATAAGTACCCCTGCTATTGCAGGACCAATAAACCTAGCAAGGTTAAATGCACTTGAGTGAAGTGCAAGTGCGTTGGTAATGTCCTTTTTACCTACTAGCTCAAAAAAAAGCGCTTGTCTTGCTGGGACCTCAAAGGCCATTCCGCAACCAAATAGAAATATGAGGATTAAGACCCACATTACTGAAAGTGTATTGGTTTGTAACAATATACCTAGGAGTAGGGCTTGTAAGAATATAAGGGACTGAGCTCCTATCATAACAAAGAGTTTAGGATATCTATCTGCAATAATTCCACCCCAAAAGGAAAAAAGGAGCATTGGAAGAGATCTAAATGCTCCTAAAAGTCCTAGGATAAAGGGGGAATGCCAAAGCTCTAGGACAAGCCACCTTACCGCTGTTGCTTGGATCCATGTTCCTTGTAAGGAAAGGGCTTGTCCTATAAGAAGTAGGCCAAAACCTGCGTGGGTTAATGCAGATAAGGCTTTTGGAAGACTTTGTTTTCTAGCCAATCTTCTTTGCTACATCCTTAGCAAAATATGTAATTATAATATCTGCACCAGCCCTCCTAATACAAAGAAGAGACTCAAGCATTACAGAGTCTAAATCCAGCCAGTTATTAGCAGCAGCAGCTTTTATCATCGCATATTCACCACTTACTTGATATGCAGCAATTGGAAGTGGAAACTCCTGACGAAGAGTATGTATAATATCCAAATATGGCATTGCAGGCTTTACCATTAAGATGTCAGCTCCTTCTTGCATATCCAAAGTGGCTTCTCTTATGGCTTCTCTGGCATTAGCAGGATCCATTTGATAGGAACGTCTATCACCAAATTGAGGGGCACATTCTGCAGCTTCTCTAAATGGACCATAAAAAGATGAAGCATATTTTACAGCATAAGACATTATAGGAATGGAAGAAAAGCCTTCTTCATCAAGAGCTTCTCTAATAGCTCCAACACGACCATCCATCATATCTGATGGAGCTACTATATCTGCTCCTGCTCTTGCATGAGATAAAGCCACTTTTGCTAGTAGTTCTAAGGTTTCATCATTTAGTACCTCATTTTTAGCTATTAATCCACAGTGTCCATGAGAAGTATATTCACAAAGACATACATCTGTTATTACTAAGATATTATCAGTTGTTTTTTTAATAGCTTCTATTGCCTGTTGTACAATACCTTTTTTAGCCCATGCTTCAGAGCCTCTTTTGTCCTTTTTTTCTGGAAGTCCAAAAAGTATCACAGCAGGAATTCCTAAATCTTCTAGTTCTCTTATTTCGTCTTTTAACATATCAACAGAAAAGTGATAGCAACCTGGCATTGCTCCAATTTCTTCTTTTATCTTTTTACCAGGGACAACAAATAAAGGATAAACTAAATGATTTAGTCCTATAGAAGTTTCTCTTATTAAGGCTCTATGAAGCTCGGTTCTCCTCATTCTTCTAGGTCTGTATTCTGGAAACATCATTTTAGCCACGCCTCCAATTTTTCTTTTAATTGATCTTGACTAAAGGGTGCAAGTAAAAAATCATCGCAACCTGCATCTTGAAATTTTTCTCTTTCAGGCATTGATGCATCATGGCAAAGTACAATTACAGGTATATTTTTGGTACGAGGGTCTTGTTTTAAGAGTACGGTTACGGATAGGGCATCTAATACAGGTACTTTCCTATGTATTAAGATTAAATCTGGTTCTATTTCTGGTGCTATATCTAATGCTTCTTGTCCATCAGAGGCTTCTACTAATTTAAGTTTGTTTTTGGCAGCCACTTCTCTGACCACTTTTTTTATATCTTCGTGGTCATCAGCCAATAAAATAGTCTGTCCTTCTTTCACTTTTTACCTCTTTTAAAGTTTATCTTTATTAATTTAATCTTGTTGATAGCAACTTCTTATAAGGCTATTTATGTAGAGCTCAGGATTCTTTATAGCTTCAATAGGAATCTCGAATTCATTTATGCCAGTTTTATCTCTAACAAGAGAAAGTCCATATTCTAGTATATTACAAAGTCTCTCACATTGTGAATATAAATTTGACTCTCCGTTTGCGCTTTGTACAAGAATTTCGTCTATAGCTCTATCATCAAAGGCTATATTTATCCCACACCTTTTATAAAAGGTGTTTTCATAACTTTTTATTTGTTGTACCCAAAATATAACTCTCTCATTTGCTTCATCTGGTTTTAGGTCTTCTCTTTGGCAGAGTTTTGCCATTAATTCTAATCTACTTTGGGTTAAATTTAGCCCTTCTTTTTGCCATATTTGGTTATATTTGTCTCTAAATTCTATAATAAGTTTTTCTCTTTCTTGTTCTAAGATTGCATTATATATCTTTTTTCTCTCAGGATTATCTGGATCTTTAAGAAGGCGTTTTAGTTCACCTTCTGGATCATCTACCATTTCTTTAGTTACTACTAAGAAATTAATACCTGTAGATGGAAGTTTTTTCTCAAAGGGTAAAAGGGCCCTTTCTATTACACTTACTAATGCTCTTGCTCCTGTACCTTCTTGATAGGCAAGCTGAGCCAGTCTTCTAAGGGCTTCATCTTCAAAACGAAGATCTATACCATATGCCTTAAAATCCTGTTTTTTACTAACCATTACAGCGCTATTGGGATTTTTTAAAATAAGATACAGATCTTCTTCTTTTAATTCGTCTAAAATAGCTATTACAGGTAGTCTTCCAATAAATTCAGATTCAAAGCCGTATTCTATTAAATCTTGGGGCTTTACGTATTTAAGCCACTGTCTTTCATCATCTGTATGTACATCAGCACCAAAGCCAATTGAACTTTTTTGTAAACGTTTTTTTATTATATCTACAAGTCCAGAAAATGCTCCACTTACAATAAATAGAATATGTTTTGTATTTATAGTATTCTTTTCTCTTTTCCCGCTTCTTCTATATCTTTCAAGTGCCTCAAGTTGAGCAATAGGATCATGAGGTGTTCTAAGATCTACTTCGGTTTCCTCCATTGGTTTTAGTAAAGCACGTTGTACACCTGCTCTTGATACATCAGGTCCATGTACATTATACGGAGATGCTATTTTATCTATTTCATCAATATATACGATACCATATTGAGCTTTTTCAATATCACCATCTGCTTCATGGACAAGATCTCGTATAAGGTCTTCTACATCTCCACCAACATAGCCTGTTTCGCTAAATTTAGTAGCATCTCCTTTTACAAAAGGAACTCCTATTTTAGCGGCAATGAGTTTTACAAGAAAAGTTTTACCTACTCCAGTTGGCCCAATTAAGATGATATTGTTCTTGATATTACCTATAGGAGTATTTTCTGAACCTTTCTGTTGCATATATTTTATACGATTAAAATGAGTACATATTTTAGTAGCGAGAATAGCCTTGGCTTCATCTTGTTTTACTACATATTGGTCTAAGTAGGCTTCAAGCTCTTCTGGTTTTAAATCAAATGAAATTGGCTCTTCTTTTTTAGTTTCTTGTCCTGGAGGTTCACCTAATTTATCTGGTTTTATTTGGTGAGGGAAAACCATCTGTGATACTACTCTTATTCTTCCCCCATATTTTTTACTTAAATATTCACTTATCTCTTTTTCAAGCTCATGTTGAGAAGGGAAATCTTCATTTTTTATGCAAGGCACCTTTTCTATTTTACTGTTTTTGTTATCTTGGTGGGTAGTATTTTTTTCTTTTTGTTTTTTGTTCATAGTTCTATAGTATTATTCAATTTTTGTTAGAGGTTATTAAAATTGATTTCTTTAAGTCCTCAAGAATTAAATTATTTACAAATAAAAAAAATGCAACCTTTATTAAATCTTTATTGAATAATATCGGAGTATTTAATTATAGTCAAAAAATCTAGTAAAATTTATTAGCATTTATTTTGTTTTATCAAGATCGCTGACTTTAAGAATTTTTAACGGAGTGATTTTATATGCGTTTTAGACCTTGTATTGATCTTCATAATGGGTGTGTAAAACAGATAATAGGTTCTACACTAAGTGATGATTTAAATAAGGGACCTGTTGAAAACTTTGTAGCTAATAAACCTCCATCTTATTATGCCCAACTATTTAAAAAAGATAATTTAACTGGTGGGCATGTAATAATGCTAGGACCAGGAAATGAAGCGGCTGCTAAAGAGGCACTTTGTGCTTGGAAAGAAGGGTTTCAGATAGGAGGTGGTATTAACGCAGATAATGCAAAATATTGGCTTGATCAAGGAGCTTATGCAGTAATTGTAACCTCTTATGTATTCTCTGAGGGAGAAATAAGAGAAGATAGGCTAAAGGAACTTCTAAAAAGGGTTGGCAGAGACCATTTAGTTTTAGATCTTTCTTGTAGAAAAAAGGGTAAAGATTACTATATAGTTACAAATAGGTGGCAGAAATTTACAAAATGTAAAATAACAAAAGAATTATTAGATGATCTCTCTAGGTATTGTTTTGAGTTTTTGGTACATGGAGTAGATGTAGAGGGGAAGTGTCTTGGAATAGATGAAAATCTTGTAAGCCTTTTGGCTGATTTTTCTCCAATACCTACTACTTATGCAGGAGGAGCAAGATCTATAGAAGATCTATATAGAGTTAAGAAGATTGGCAGGGATAGAATAGATCTTACAATAGGAAGTGCACTTGATATTTTTGGAGGTAGTGGAGTTAAATATGAAGATGTAGTTAAATTTAATAAAGAGCAAGAGATGAAAAATAACCTTAAACATTTGGCTTAATAAAAGTGGCAGTTAAACCACTTATCCCAATTAGAGAAGAGTTAAAAGATGCATGGCAAAGGATAGCTCAGCCTTTAGCTATCCATGATGGTAGTGTGTGTATATATGCAAATCAAGCCTTTGCCTCTCTTTTATCTATTCCGAATCCTCAAGATGCTATTGGAAGACAAATGGCTGAATTTTTTGCCCCTTGGCCTTCTACTGGACCCCGTCTAGGTATTAGAGCTTGTCTTGGAAGAAGCCTTGATGGACGCCAAATTGACGTAGAAATGACAAATCTTCCATGTGTTATAGAAGATGAGATGTTTTATCAGTGTCTTGTAAGGGATATTACAGAATTAAAGATATGGGAAGATAAGCTTCTTCAATCTGAGCGCCTTACAGCAATGGGAAAGCTTGCAGGAGAGATTGCTCATGAAATTAATAATCCCCTTGGAGGTATTCTACTTTATGGAAACCTTATAAAAGAGGATCTTGAAGAAAACAGTCCTGCTAGAGCAAATGTTGAAAAGATTATAAAACTTGCTACAAGGTGTAGGATTATTGCAAAGGGGCTTTTAAATTTTGGACGTTCATCACAGCGTATTCATACCCTTGTTGATTTAAATCAGACGATTAAAGAGATGTTCGCTCTTGTTGAGGATCATAAAATTTTTAAGCATGTTACAGTAGTAATGAATTTAAAAGAGGATCTTCCCCACCTTATGGCAGATAAGGCACAGCTTGAGCAAGTTGTGCTAAATCTTATTATAAATGCTGGGGAGGCAATGGATGGTAAGGGGCTTCTTAAGATAGAAACTAATTACACCACAAGACCACCCTTTATATTCTTTTCTGTAGAAGATACTGGTCCTG
>JAMONC010000336.1 GCA_027066725.1 Desulfobacterales bacterium | reverse complement strand
ACCTGTAGCCTCTAAAAAAAGACTCCTATCTTGCTCAGAAGCAACTTTAAAGACAGTTTTAATAAGAGGATCATCTTTAGATACATCCATTAGTGGATAATCATCAAAAACCTCTGTTTCTACCCGTGGTATATTACTAGAGATATCTCCTTTTTTTTCTTTATATTCCCGGATGGTCTTATAAAATACGCTAATTATCTGATCTTGTACCTCTTTTAGTTTATCTTTGTTGTGGCTTCTTACCTCACCTTCAAGTTCAACAACCTCTGGTACAATATTGGTAGCCTTCCCTCCTCTTATTATCCCAATATTACACGTGGTCTCCTCATCTATTCTTCCTAAGTTAAGTCCAGAAATCGCCTGAGATGTAAGCTTTATAGCATTTATCCCTTCTTCTGGATTAAGTCCAGAATGTGCAGCTCGGCCTATAATCCTTATCTTAAACCTTGTGGCACAAGGAGCCTTATTAATAACCATATCAGGATCAGTAGAATCTAGGGCATAACCTGCCTTTGAATCAAGAAGCGAGGGATCAAATGCCTTTGCCCCTAAAAGTCCTATCTCTTCACATACAGTAAATAAAAGCTCTATTGGACCAAAATCTATATCTCTTTCTTTAAGGATCCTTAAAGCCTCTATTAGTATTGCAACTGCTGCCTTATCATCCCCACCCAAAATAGTCTTACCATCACTTTTAAATATCCCATTTTCAAAAATTACGTTTATATTTCTACAAGGCTCTACAGTATCTAAGTGGGCATTAAAAAACACTGGCTCTTTTTTAAGCTTACCATCTAATTTAACTATTAAGTTCCCTATATTTGAACCAGTTTCTTTGTGTGCATCATCAATTATAGTCTTTGCATTAAATTCCTTTTCAAAAAGATCTTTTAAATAAAGGACTATCTCCTTTTCTTCTCTAGAAGGACTGTCAATTTTTACAAGCTCACAAAATGTATCTGAAAGCCTATCCTTGTTAACAAGTTTAGAGAAATGTTTGAGTTCCATTTTTGCCCCTCTTTCTTAGTTGTAGAGATGACAAGCTATATAATGATTATCACCCACTTTTTTCATTTCAGGAGATATCTTTTTACAAATATCCATTTTATACTTACACCTTGGCTCAAAAACACAGGCATTATCCCACGAAAGATCTATACTAGCCTCCAATGCCTCTGCCTTAAAATCTTTCTTCTGACTTAGTGAGGGATCAGGCAAAGGAACACTCTCAAATAATAATCTGGTATAGGGATGATGCCTTTCAACAAATCTATCCTTTCCTAAAAAGCTCTTCTTTGGCATTATCTCAATAATACGCCCTTGATACATAACTGCAACATCGTCACTGACAAACTCAACTAAAGGAAGATCATGTGAGATAAATAAAAAACTTATACCGCGTTTTTTATGAAGCTCTAAAAAAAGATTTATTATCTGGGCTTGAATTGAAACATCAAGTGCTGAAGTAGGCTCATCTGCAACAATTAGCTCTGGATCAAGTGCAAGTGCACGGGCAAGTCCTATCCTTTGTCTTTGCCCTCCACTAAATTGATGAGGATATCTATCCATTGCATCTGGTAAAAGCCCTGCCTCAACTAAAAGCCTTGCAACCTCATCTCTTATCTTAGATTTAGGACAAAGTCCATGTATCTTAAGAGGTTCAGATATTATCTGAAAAATAGTCTTCTTAGGGTTAAGAGAAGAAAATGGATCTTGAAATACCATTTGTATCTGTCGTCTAATTCTTAAATCCTTAAGACAGCTTATATCTTTTCCTTTAAAAAATATCCTACCTGAACTGACTGGCTCAAGCCCAACAATTAACCTCGCCAAAGTAGATTTTCCACTACCAGATTCCCCAACAAGACCAAGAATCTTTTTATATTCTAATCTTAAAGTTACATCATGTAAAACTTTAAATTCTTTGGGACGTGTATCAAAAAAGCCTCGTCTTATACTATAATATTTTGTAACATTATTAAGCTCTAATAAACAGGATGCTATCATTTACTCTTTAATAAGTACCTTACCAGTCATCTCTTTAGGAATAGAAAGTCCCATCATGTGTAAAAGTGTAGGGGCAACATCTGCCAAGATGCCTTTATCAAGACTTACCCCAATCCTGGTATCATCTACTAAATAAACTGGTACAGGAGAAGTAGTATGTGCAGTATGAGGACCTCCATCTTCATCTATCATGATCTCAGCATTTCCGTGATCTGCTGTAATAAATGCAGCACCTCCCATGCTCCGCCAAAGTTCTACCACATTTCCTACACATTCATCCACAGCCTCACATGCCTTTATTGCAGCCTCAAGCACTCCAGTATGACCTACCATGTCTCCATTAGCAAAGTTAACTACAATGAGTTTATATTTCTCACTTTTAATACGCCTCATTAATTCATCTGCAATTTCATAAGCACTCATCTCCGGCTTAAGATCATAGGTGGGAACCTCTCTAGGAGAAGGGATTAAAACCCTTTCTTCACCATCAAATGTGTTTTCATCTCCTCCATTAAAAAAATATGTAACATGGGCATACTTTTCTGTCTCAGCAATTCTTAGCTGAAATAATCCTGCATCAGAAACCACCTCTCCAAGTATTTTTTTAAGGTGCTGTGGTGGAAAAGCAACTGGCAAATCAAAATGTTCATCATACATAGTCATAGTTACATATATCTCAAGTTTGGGCCTATAAGAAACATCAAATTCAGAAAATCCATCTTCTGTAAAAGCCCTTGTAAGCTCTCTTGCCCTATCTGCCCTAAAGTTAAAGAATAAAACTCCATCTCCATCAGAGACCCTTGGAAGGGGATTTCCACTATCATCAACTATTACAATAGGTTTTACAAATTCATCTGTCTCTCCTCTATCATAAGCAGATTTTAATGCACTAATAGGATCTTTTTCATACCTTCCTTCAGCTAAAACCAATGCCCTAAAGGCCTTTTCTACCCTATCCCACCTTTTATCTCTATCCATTGCATAAAATCTACCTATTAAAGAGCCAATATGTCCAGCGCCTAAATCTTCCATCTCTTTTAAAAGCCTACCAATATGCTCAACTCCACTTGTAGGGGGGGTATCTCTACCATCTAAAAATGCATGGACAATGATATCTTTTACACCATGGTCTCTTGCCATTTTAATAGAGGCAAAAAGATGCTCCATCTGGCTATGTACTCCTCCATCAGAGACAAGCCCCATAAGATGAAGGACACTTCCTCTTTTCTTTACACGCTCCATTAGTTCAATAAGGACTTTGTTTTCAAAAAAGCTTCCATCTTCTATTGCCTTATTTATACGAGTAAGCTCTTGATAAACTATGCGCCCTGCACCTAAATTCATATGCCCTACTTCAGAATTTCCCATCTGCCCTTTAGGAAGCCCCACTGCCTCACCAGATGCCTTTAGAAGAGTAAAAGGATATTTTTCTCCATACCTATCTAGATTAGGGGTTTTGGCAAGTTTTACAGCATTTCCCTTTTCTTCTTCTCTCCATCCCCATCCATCCATAATAACTAACATTACAGGACGAATATCTTTATCGTTTGTCATTTCTTTTACCTCATTTAAACCTTAAAGTTCCTCTTCTAATTCATCAAAAGCATCAAAATCAAAATCTTCATCAATTACTTCATAAGAAGGCTCTTCAGGAAATTCAAATTCTATTTGATCAGCCTGGCTCCAAAGTCCTTCTAAATCATATACATATCGAATAGGTTCATAAAATATATGAATAACTACATCATCGTAGTCCATTAAACACCATTTACCTTCACGTTCTCCCTCAACTCCAGCACACTTAACCCCTATTTTTCTCATCTGTCTTTGAATTTTATCTACCATGCCCTGTACATGTTTTGTAGAACGTCCATGAGTAATAATAAAATAGTCTGTAATAGAAGAAAGCTCTCTAACATCAAGTACAACTATATTTTCCCCTTTATTTTCCCAAACAAGTTTTACAAGCTCTTCAACGAGGTCTAGTCCCTTTAACTCTTTCTTATTGTTTAACTGAACCTTCTTTTTACTTTCTAAAAGGTCTTTCTTCATATTCTCTAATGCCAATTTCCCCTCCATCTTTTGTTGTTTTTGTTCTAAACCATTATCATTTATTCCTTCTAAGTAAAGTCCTTTATCCAGGATATAACACCGGACTTGTTCTGGGACAAGAAATCTTATAGAAAGAGCATCTTTACATCTTTTCCTTATATCTGTAGATGAAATCTGAAGATGAGTAACCTCTTGAAGTATAATGTCTTTTAATCCAGTATCCGCATTAAAATACCCAGATTTTAACTCTTTATAATTAGGCCAACTCTTATATAAAAAATTCTTTATCAAAGAGATATTATCCTTATCTCTCACCATAATTACTAAATTAGCATAATATGGAATCTCTTTATAAGATTTCCATGTATCAAAGCTTAAAAATGCATCACTACCTAAGATAAAATAGAACTCCCTTTGATCTCCAAAATCCTTATTAAGTTCTTTTAATGTATCAATAGTAAAAGAAGGGCCCTTTCTCCTTGCCTCTATATCAAGGACAGAAAAATATTCACAACCCTCTATTGCCCTTTTTACCATTTCATATCGATGTAAAAAAGGAGCCTCTACATTGTGTTTATGAGGTGGGCTAGCTGCTGGTATAAACCATATTTCAGATAGTCTTTGGCTTTCACGAACCTCTTCTGCAACTCGCAGGTGTCCTATATGAATAGGATCAAAAGTACCTCCTAAAATACCTGTACGTATTTTATTTTTTGCCAAAAACTACCTCTCTTTTACTTAATAATTAACTCCTTATTTGTCCATTACCAAATGCTATAAATTTTGTGGTAGTAAGCTCTTCTAATCCCATAGGGCCATAGGCATGAAGTTTTGAGGTACTAATGCCTATTTCTGCCCCAAGGCCAAGTTGTCCTCCATCGTTAAAACGAGTTGAGGCATTTACAAGCACTAAGGATGCATCTACCTCTTTTAAAAATCTTCTTGAACGAGCATAGTCCTTTGTAACGATAGCCTCTGTATGGTTAGATCCATACTTTGCAATATAGTTAAGTGCATCATCAAAGCCATCTACTACCCTAACAGCTAGTATTAAATCTAAAAATTCATAACCCCAATCTTCATCCTTGGCAGGAACGGCATCAGGGATAATCTTACACGTTTTAGCGCATCCTCTTATCTCAACACCTGCTTCTTTAAACTTTTGTGCCATTTTAGGTAAAAATTCTTGAGCAATATCCTTATGAACAAGCATCCCTTCCATTGCATTACATACACCAGGTCTTTGAACCTTTGAGTTAAAACAGATATCTACTGCCATATCTATATCAGCAAATTTATCTACAAATACATGACATACACCTTTATAATGTTTTAGCACAGGTACAGAGGAATTCTCTACAACAAAGCGAATAAGCCCTTCTCCACCCCTTGGGATAATAAGGTCTATTTCTTCTTCACATTTTAAAAGATGAAGCACTGCATCTCTATCTGTTGTAGGAACAACTTGTACTGCCTCAACAGGTACACCATGTTTTTTAAGTACCTCTTGAATAATTGAAGCAAGTACCATATTTGAGTTAATTGCATCTGAACCACCACGAAGTATTACAGCGTTTCCTGCCTTTAAACAAAGTGCAGCGGCATCTATGGTAACATTAGGTCTAGATTCATATATCATAGCAATGACACCAAGAGGAATCCTTACCCTTCCAACTTGAAGCCCATTTGGTCTTATCCACATCTTTGGGATTTCACCTACAGGATCAGGCAAAGAGGCTACATCTTTAAGCCCTTCTACCATAGAATTTATAATCTTATCTGATAAAGTAAGCCTATCTATAAATGCCTTAGAAAGCCCCTTTTCTTTTGCAGCTTCAAGGTCTTTTTGGTTTTCTTTTTGTATCTCATCCTTTTTCTGAATAAGAAGCTCTGCAGTATCTAAAAGTACCTGATTTTTTATATCTGTA
>JAMONC010000335.1 GCA_027066725.1 Desulfobacterales bacterium | reverse complement strand
TTTTTACCTCAATATATATCTTTAATGTAATGGTATCATCACTAGATATATGCGGAGTAATTTTAAACTTTATACCTACATCTCTATAGTCAAAGGTTTGAATTGGATTATTATTAGCATCATATTTAGTACTTGTTATGAAAGGTCTATTTTCCCCAACGAATATCTGAGCCTCTTGATTATCTAAAGTAATAATTTGTGGATTAGATAAGATATTTATCCCTGATGCAGTCTTCAAAAAACTGACTAAGGAGCTAAGAGTTGGGAATTTTACCCCTTCATATGTAATTATATTCCCAAGTACTCCTATGTTAAATCCACCTGCAAGTGCACCAAAATTGGGGGAATTCCCTGAAAGTACTGGACCTTCAAAACTATTTAGTGCCCCATTAGTATTAAGGAATGTAGTAGTAGCTACAAAATTTTTATTACCTCCTCCTGCTATCCATTCAACCCCAAATGCAGAGGATTTATTAAGTGTTGTTTCAAGGATAAGAGCCTGAACAAACACTTGTTTTCGTGGGATGTCTATTTTTTTTATAAATTCTGCTATTTCTTGATCAAATTTTTTACTACCTATTACGATAATCGAATTTGTTGCCTTATCAAAGGTAACACTACCTATTGATTTTGATTTACCTATTTTATGACTACTAAGAGAAGGTATAAGTCTTTGTAAAACTTGGGCAACATCAGATGCATCGGAATTTTTTAAATATATGACTTGAGGGATATTATGTACACTTTTAGATGGTTTATCTATGCTTGTTACAATTTTTTTTATCTGATTTATATCTTCTGGTAACGCGGCAATAATTAATGTGTTTGAATAGTCATCTGGAACTATAACAGGTATATTGCCTACTAAAGAATTTGTTCTCAATTTAGTATAAAATTGTATAAGATTACGTGCAATATCAGATGCAGGAATGTTATTTACAGAGATTGTTGTAAATTTATAGTTAGAAGAGACAAGTTCTAATTGATGTATTATATCCAACATCTTTTTAATTCTACTGGTAAAGTCTCTTATTACAATCATGTTGAGTCCAATTACAGGTATTACTTGTCCAATGTTTGATTTTAACTGCAAGAGAGTCCTACTTATGACTGGTACACTTAGATGATGTAATCCTACTATGGTTGTTATAATATCTTCTTTAGTAGTATTAATAACTTTTTTAAAATGATCTTTATATTCTCTAGCAGCGTTTAACCTTAATATTTGGATATAATCTTTCTTGTGTATAGCAATAAGATTATTAGCTCTTAATACTGTATAAAATAAGGTTAATAGATCTTGTTTATTCATGGGAGCTGGGGAGTTTATAGATATCTCTCCTCTTAATATTTCAGGATTATATACAAAATTGGTATTAGTAAATTCAGATACAAATTTTATAAACTCTGATAGTTTAATTCTTTTTATATTTACTGTATAATCTTGGTTCTGTAATTTTTTAACTTTTATTTGGGCAAATACATTATCTGTAAAAGTAAAGAAGCTAAGTATAACAGGGATAAATAGTATAACTAAAATACTAACTACTCTATTTTTCATATAAACTCCCCTCCCCCATCAACTTTACTTTATATCTATTATAATAGTCTTTTTCTCTCCATTTCTAATAAGATTTACAACTACAGTTTTTACATTTTTAATAGAGGAAAATAAATTAAATAATATCTGTGGATTTTTTAATGACTCATCATTAATACCTGTAATTATATCCCCAGGCCTTAGCCCTAGTCTAAATAGCAATGCACCAGGTCTTATAAATCTAATTCTATATCCTAAAAGTTTATTATCTAAATAAAAAGGTTGAAATAAAGCAGAGCTAATAACTTGGTTTATATCTCCCATCCTGCTTAATATTTCTTGTTTAGATATTACTGTTTTATAAATTTCGTTAGAATTTGATTTATTTATATTATTGGCTATTAAACTTTGAGTTGCTTTGGTTGTATTTATTTGAAGATTGTTATTAGTTTCATTTAATTTAAATGTATATACATGTTCAGCATATCTAAAAGTAGCTTTATTAAATCCTATGGAGAGTAGTTCTAATCCTTTTAGATTTTCTCCTTTTTTTAAGACAAAAAATTCACCATGCCAAAGAATTAGGGCATAGGAATTCTTCTTTCCTTTAAGTAAGCCTAAAAGCTTAAGGTCTTTAATTTGTTCTTGTTCTATATTAGTAGGTGGGGTTGTAGGTTGTGTAATTATAGTAGTATTTTTTCTCTTTATACCCAAAATATCTTTTCTTAATATCTCAGAATAATTAACTCGAGTCCTTTTATAGTGATAATCTTGAGTTATATTAGGAATAATAAGCGGGGTTTTCTTTTGAAGATCATAGTCAATCCAACTTGTTATTAAAAAAGCAAAAGAAAATCCTAGTAATATTATATATATGAAAGGAGAAATTTTTATTTTTTCCATATCTTAGGATTTTTATCTCCCGACCTATCAGTTTTTATCTTTATACAATAAAATCAATTGGTTTTCAGGTGATTTTTTTACTGTTTTTTCAAAATAGAAATATATGTTATCTCCTATAGTTCGTCTTAACATTAACCAATTGGCATTTTTATTTACTATCTTAGCTAATTTATATATAGCTTCTCTATCTTTGTATAACTTTCCATGTAAATATATTAGAGGTGTTAAGCATTTAGTATCTATATATTTCGTTGCCAGTATTGTGCTATTATCCGATAAATCAATAATTTTTTCTTTTCCATCTATATCAAAGAGTATAATAAAGTCCTTTTCTTTATATGCTTTTATATGTGGATGTGCAAAGATGATCTTTTTATAAAAGATTTTCTTTAACTTAAATACAAAAAGCTCCTTTTTCTCCCTTAAAAAGGAAAAAACAATCCCATCTACAAAATCAAAGTCTTTTAAAGGCTTATCGCATATAATAGTTGAATTGAGTCCATAGATTTTACCATCTCCATAGGCATATAAGCTATGTCTAGCCAATATAACATTTTTAAATGGTCCAAATGTCTTTAAAACTTTGAATGTTATAGAGTTGGCTAAGGGGATAAGTTTAATGAATTTTATATAATGCTTTTTAGTTTTTATTAATAATATATTATTAGAGTATACAAAGTTTGATATTTGATAGCTGGTTTTTATATTTCTAAATAATTCTAAATTTTTTAGATTATAAGCATAAAGTTTTCCGTCGTTTTCTAAAAAGATTAGATAATTTTTGAACTTAAATACATCTCTTATGTTGTGTGGAATTTGTCCTAAAAAAAAGGGTCTTTTTTGAGTAAAAAAACTAATAGCAAATCTATTTGCTTTTATAAATATCAAGTATGGATAAAAAAAATAGACATTTTTAGATAGATATTTTCTGGTTAAAAGTTTACCACATGCAGAGATATCGTAAAAACATAAATAGTTTTTGTTTTTTAAGGCGATGATTGGTTTAGAATATAAGATTTTTCCATTACTAGCAGTTATGTCTATTTTAGAACAAAATGGATAATTTATAATAATATTTCTATCTTTTAGTAAAATCAAAGTATTTTTCTGTATCCAAAAGTCATTAACATTATATATGTAAAATCCTTGATAGTCTTTATAAAAACAGATAGTTGAATTTAGTATTAAATCAATATCAGGTATTTTTTTTTCAAATTGAACTGCGCTACTGTTAGTTGGAAAATTATTTTTTAGATATTTATCAATTGGGATAGTACCATTAAGTGACTGATTAGTTAATACAGTATTGATAGGATAGTTATTTGTAATACTACATGCAGATAAGACAATAATAGCTAATAAAAGGATTAGTTTTTTCATTTCTTAAATTTACTTAACCAAGTAAGTCTTTTTACACTATCTATATTGGTACATGCCCTTTTTAAGGCAAATTTTTGTCCAATTAGAAATACCTTCTCTTCTGCCCTTGTTATTGCTGTATAAAACCATTTGTTATTTAGCATAATATAATGTGAGTTACTAAGAGGGATTACTACAATTTTATACTGACTTCCTTGCGCCTTATGCACTGTTAAGGCATAGGCAAGCTCAATAATATCTCCTAAGTGGTCAAAGTCATAAGCAACAACACTTCTATCTGGATATACTACATAAAACTGTTCCATATCTTCATCTATTTTGGCAACAAGTCCAACATAGCCATTAAATATCCTTCTATATTCATAAGAGGAAAACTCTTTCCCACTTCGGACAAAATCTGACCACTCCATTACCTCCATATCTCTATTTTGTAGATGTACAACCTTATCACCTTCTTTAAGGATAATACCTGAATGTGAAATGGCATTTTTACCCTCTTTGTTTAATACCTTTTGTAACTCATGGTTCAATACCTCTGTACCAAGTTGCCCTACACGCATGGGGGAAAGCACCTGAAATTCCCAGATAGGATGTGTTAAGATATTTTTCATTTCTTTGGCAAGACTAACTATTCTATCTAATATGGCTTTATTATTTTTTTCTCTTAATTCTTTTATCTCTCTTTCGCTTCTTCCTTTTTTCATTGCAAATATGTTATAGCGCTCTACGTTTTCAAATAAAAAGTCAGACCAACAATCCTTATCTATTCCCTCAGGAATGCGGCCTACTCTTATCTCATTTGCAAAAAGGGTAAGGACACTATCCTCGCTTTGTCTATATATTTTCTTAAGCTGTACACAGGGAAGAAGTCCTGTATCTATTGCATCAGAAAACACATTTCCTGCTCCTATGGGCGGAAGCTGGGCAGGGTCTCCTACTAGAATAAAAAGTGTATCAGGACGAAGTGCACGAGCTAACCTATAAAAAAGACTCAAATTTACCATAGAGGCTTCATCTAATATTACTACCTTGTGAGGTAAAGGGTTTTCCGGTCCATAATCAAAGGCATTTTCTCCTTTATAGCCTAAAAGTGCATGTATTGTATAAGCAGGGAACCCAGTTGCTTTTCTCAAACGGGCAGAAGCCATTCCTGTAAATGCACAACATGCAATCTCATCTTCCTTTGCATAATATTTTAAAAGTAGCTCCAAAATAGCTCTACAAACAGTGGTTTTACCAGTACCAGCATAACCAGCAAGAGCAAATATGGTTCTATTGGCAGTGCCAACTTGTCTAACGATTTCTTTTTGTTCTTCAGAAAGTTCTATTTTTCTATTAGCTTCAAACAAATGGATAAAATCTTCTACAATTTTGGGATCAATGATTTTAGGACGTTTGCTTTGGGCTTTTTCTATAAAAAAGTCCTTTATCCAATCTTCCATATATTTAAAACCAACAAGACCTATTTCATCATTGTCTCCATAAGTAATAGTGCCTTCCAAACTCATTTTATCTAAAATAGATAAAATCCTTTCATCATCAGGGGGACTGGAATCATCTGTTTTAAGTAGATTCTTTAGCTCTGAAATAAGTTCAGATTTATTTAAGTAACAATGTCCATCTTCTTCTGCAGCATTTGTAAGGATATGAACAATGGCTGCTTTAATTCTTTCATCTGAATTTGTAGAAAGTCCTAGTCCAAGTGCAATCTTATCTGCTGTTTTAAAACCAATACCTCTAATTTCTGTAAGTTTATAAGGATCTTCTTTTACGATTTCAGTTGCTCTATCTTCAAAGTGATTATAGATTTTTATTAATAAATTTGGGGTTATCTTAGTAGAGCAATTTGCCAAATACTCAGAGAGTTCTCTAAGTTTTTTGTGTTTTTTCCATGACTTTGTAATAATCTTAAGTCTCTTGTGCTTTATTCCTTTTACTTCTAGCAATCTTTCAGGTTCATTATCTAAGATATAAATTAGCTCTTTTTCTCCATAGGTATCAATTAGCTGTTTAGCCATCTTAGGGCCAAGCCCTTTTACAATATTTGATAGGAAAAATATAAGCTCACTTCCTAAGAGTTTACATTCGCTAAATGAAAACTGCCTACCATATTTAGTTCTTACCCATTTACCTTTAAACTCAAATTCAGCTCCAACAAGTCCTGCTTGATTTAATAATTCAGGGATATAGCCAGTAGCCGTAAACATAGATCCCTTTTTAGGCTTAATTTGTAAAACAGCAAAACCTGTTTCA
>JAMONC010000334.1 GCA_027066725.1 Desulfobacterales bacterium | reverse complement strand
TCCTGATTTTCCCAAAAATCAGGGGCAAGCATTAGCTCATCTATTTCTTTAAGGCGTTTTTTTAACTGAGCTTCATCAAAGATAACCTCTTAACAGTTCTATTCTATCTTTTATATCTTTAAGTTTGGTTTTTAATTCCTGAGCCCTTAAGGCTAAAGACGCCTCTTTTTTTTCTAAATTCATAGCTATCAACCTCCTTTTTACAAACTTTCATAAGATTTTTTATAATTTATGCAATCAAACTTGATCATTCAAGCTTTTAAAAGACAAAACCAACACTAAATTTTAATTGTTATTATATTAACAAATAAGGGCTTGACATCTAGACAAAGCAGTGTTAAATGATTAACGCTTTTTATGGGCGGATAGCTCAGTTGGGAGAGCATCGGCCTTACAAGCCGGGGGTCACAGGTTCGAGTCCTGTTCCGCCTACCAAATATTGTTAATTGAAAAGTTGCGGGGTCGTAGTTCAGTCGGTTAGAACGCTGGCCTGTCACGCCAGAGGTCGCGAGTTCGAGTCTCGTCGGCCCCGCCATTTTTTATATAAAATCTACCCACTTTTTATTTGTTCCTTTGCTTATTCCTCTTGTTGAATTAACTTGCCTTTGTTAAGTTTAAACAGACTTTAAAAATAATAAGAATACCTGTAACAAAAGTGGGATATATTAATAACTCCAAATTTTATCCTTTGTTAGCTATTGAGTCTTCATGTGATGAGACTGCCGCAGCAGTTCTTGATCAAGGAAGATGTATATCAAATATCGTAGCATCTCAAATCCCTAAACATCGTCCTTATGGTGGGGTTGTCCCTGAAATAGCCTCAAGAGAACACATGAAGGCTATAGTTCCAGTTGTAAAAGAGGCACTTTTTAAAGCTGGTTTAACTGTAAATGAAATTAAATCTCTAGCTGTTACACAAGGACCAGGTCTTGTAGGTTCTTTAGTAGTAGGATTTAACTTTGCAAAGGCATTATCTTTTAGTTTAGACATACCTTGTGTTGGTGTAGATCATGTTCATGGACATATTCTTAGTATATTTTTAGAAGAAGTTGCGTCTCCTTTTCCCTACATTGCCCTTGTAGTATCTGGAGGACACACAAGTCTTTATCTTGTTAAAGACTTTTTAGATATAAAGTTATTGGGTAAAACTAGAGATGATGCTGCAGGTGAGGCATTTGATAAAGGAGCAAAAATTCTTGGGCTTTCCTATCCAGGTGGACCTCAAATAAGCCGATTAGCAGAAAAAGGGGATCCAAAAGCATTTAAGTTACCAAGGGCATGGTTACCAGATACTCCTTTAGAATTTAGTTTTAGTGGCCTAAAAACTGCATTTTTACATCTTGTTAGAGGCTTAGGTGAAAAGAGCAAGGTAGTTCTTGAAGACTTATGTGCATCCTTTGAACAGGCAATATGTGATGTATTAGTTGAAAAGACGATAAAAGCTGCATTAGAATTTAAATGTAAAAATATTATTATATGTGGAGGGGTTGCTGCTAATAAGAGATTAAGAAGACTTATGCAAGAAAAGGCATGTAAAAAAGATATAAAAGTTTATCTACCAAGAATAGAATTTTGTACTGATAATGCAGCTATGATAGGTATATGTGGTTTACATCTGTTGGAATATGGAAAAAGATTAAAGATTGATGAGGACGTATATTCTACCAGCCATGGAACCAAAGCTTTTAAGGTGTTGGAGGGGGAATAAATGAAACATGGTTTTAGGGTGATAGAAAACCAAAATAAGAATAAAATAAAAAGAAAAAAAAATATAAAGACCATTCGATCTGATCGTCCACACCTTCGTTTGGTCAAAATAGATGAGGACGTAAATTACTTGAAACCAAAAGACTCGCATAATACAGAACCTGTTGCTAAAAAAAGATATCCTCTTTTAAGAAAGGCACGCTACTATTGGCATAAATTACTTAGACTGCAAGGGGATCCAAAAGTTTTAGCCCGAGGTATTGCAGTTGGTGTCTTTGTTGCAATTACTCCAACAATTCCTTTTCATACGACTTTAATATTACTACTTTGTGGGATGTTGGCAGCTAATCCTCTTGCAGGAGTAGCAGTAAGTTTTATCGTAAGCAATCCCATAACAATTCCTCTACAATACTATTGGGCTTGGAGGTTAGGTACCTGGATAACAGGTAATAACTTTTCTTGGGCAAGTGTAAAACTCCTTTTACATCAAGTAGATCAAGCAGGTTTTATACATGGAGCACAAATACTATTTAAGACTAGCATTTCTTTAATATATACAATGCTTGTTGGAGGAGTTGTTCTTGCTTTACCTTTTGCTATTTTAGCATACTGGATTGCTCTTAAAGGATATCAAATAGCAAGAAAGAGACGTTCTGCACGCCTTGCACAAAAAAGAAAAGAAAATGGTTATGGTTAGGGCATAAAAATAGTATGGGAAGATATGCAAAAAAATCTTTAGGACAGCACTTCCTCATCCAATCCAATGTCATAGATAGGATCATAGAAAAAGCTGGCATAAAAGAACAGGATACTATTATAGAATTAGGAATTGGTAGAGGTGCGCTAACATATAAACTTTGTGAAGTTGCAAACAAGGTTATTGGTGTAGAGATAGATACAGAACTGATAGATTTCTTAAAAGAACAAGGCATACCAGAGAATTTAACTATATTACAAGAAGATATGTTAAAGTTAAACCTAAAGAACTTAGCTGAAGAGGAAGAAGATAAACTAAAAATTATAGGAAATCTTCCATATTATCTTTCCACACAAATGATCTTTAAGCTAATAAAATATAGAAAGTATATAGATTGGGCAGTCTTAATGTTTCAAAAAGAAGTTGCAAAAAGGCTTACAGCTAAACATGGAAGCAAAGATTATGGTATCCCAACTGTTATTTTAAATTATTATGCTGACATAGAGACTCTTATGGAACTTTCTCCTAAAAATTTTAGTCCACCACCTAAGGTCTATTCAACAGTTGTAAAAATAAGATTCAAAGAACCTGTTTTAAAACTTCTTGATGAAAATCTTTTTATCTCTTTGGTAAAAAAGGGCTTTTCAAAACGGAGAAAAACTTTAGAGAATAATCTAATTGGGTTTAAAAGGCTTAAAAAAACAGAAATACAAACTATATTAGAGGCTTGTGATATAAATAAAAAGGCAAGGGCAGAAGACCTAACTTATAAAGAATTCATAGATATATCAAATGAAATAACAAAATTCTTAGACAATAAATAACCTGTCTTTTATTTTAAATTCTACAATTTCTCTACCATATTCTATAGCATCATCTAATAAATTTTTATGTTGTAGTACTTCTCCTTTTTTTTCAATGCCTTTTACTAAAAAACTAGATACTTGCTTTACTCCTATTGCATCAAAAAAATATCTGATTACAAGATTTACCCCATCAAAAAGCCTTTGCCCTCTAGTTGCTCCAATAGCCACAAATATCCCAATTTTAGATTTATCTGTTATATTTTTATTAAGCCTATACTTTGCTACCCAAAGTGCTTGTCCTCTTTCTACTGCCATCTGGGTAAGAGAGCTTATATTATAAAAAAATATTGGACTAGCAATAATAATTGCATCTGAAGATAATATTTCGTTATAAAGTGGGCTAAAATCATCTTTTAAGGAACAAATACCATTTTTTTCACACTCTCCGCATTCAATACAGCCTTTATATTTAAGAGTTATAAGTTTTATATTTTTTACAGTAGCTCCTTTAGATTTTGCTCCTTTTAGTATATAGTTAAGCAATATATCTGTATTACCATTTATACGAGGTGAGCCCATAAGAGATAGAATTTTCATTTTGTTTTTCTCTAATTAGATTCCTCTAGTTTGATAAAAGGGAAAAAGATTTTATAATCTTTGTCAATTAATATTTAACTTTTTTACTCTAAAAATTGACGTATCAGATTTAATCCAGTAAAAAGCAAGAAACAAAATACAAATATGTATCTTTTACTTAAAGTTAGAGAAATAAAAAGGACTTAAAGATAAAAAAGATTCTACTTTGTTTGGCATACAACAAGCAGGACAGGATTATATATGAGTAAAGAAAAGATCCTAATTGCAAACCGTGGTGAAATCGCAATTCGAGTAATGAAAGCCTGTGATGAATTAGGACTTGATTTTTGTACAGTATATACAAAAGAAGATGAAGACTCTTGTCATGTAAGCTTAAGTAAAAAGAGGGGTCCTAAGCACTGTTATAGAATCTCAAGCTATAAAGATCCAAATGAAATATTCTCTGTAGCAGATGAGGCAGGTTGTAGCGCAATTCATCCAGGTTATGGTTTTTTTTCTGAGAATTTCCGTTTTGCAAGACGTGCATCAATGCGCACACGTCCATTAAAATTTATTGGGCCAAATTGGAAGGTAATCCGTGATCTTGGAAGCAAGATAAATACAAAACGAGTTGCAAAATCTCTTAATATACCAGTAATCCCTGGATCTGATGCACCAATTTATTCAGAGGTTGAGGCAGAGGCAGTTGCAGAAGAACTATTCTATATACAAGAAGAACAAGGTATTTCTCAACCCTCTATTCTCATAAAGGCATCTGCTGGCGGAGGTGGTATGGGTATAGAAGAGGTAAATCAGTTAGATGCCTTTAGAAGAACATATAGACGCATTCAGGCATATGCAAAACGTCAATTTGGAGATGAAGGGGTATTAATAGAACAGTGTATTAAGGATTACCATCACCTTGAAGTACAAATACTTTGCTCTCCTCATGGTGAAATAGTCCATTTTGCCACAAGGAATTGCACAATCCAAAGTACAGGTAGACAAAAACGTGTTGAAGTGGCTCCGGGTTTTGATCCTTCTAGTATTGAATATCCTTTTGATGCTCAAAAAGTGCTTGATAAAATAGTGGAATATTCTATTCGTCTTGCAAAACATGTTGGCTATGACAATATAGGTACATGGGAGTGGATAGTTACAAGAAGAGGAGAACCATATCTTTTAGAAGTAAATACAAGAATTCAAGTAGAAAATGAGATATCAGCAAGAATCAGTAAAATAAAAGGGAAAAATGAACCTACTAATCTTATTAAAGAACAGATAAGAGTTGCCCTTGGAGATAAAATTGGTTACAGCCAAAAAGATATTAGTTTTGAAGGCACAGCTATTGAATTGAGAATTGTTGCAGAGGATACTAAAAGAGGTTTTGCTCCATGGTGTGGTACAATTACAAGGTTTCATTTCCCTGAGCATAAATGGCTTACAGTCCATAGCCATGTCCCTAAAGACAGGCCATATAAAATACCCACTGAATATGACCCTAATCTTGCACTTGCCATTGTATGGGGTCAAAATACAGATGAGGCAAGAGATAGGGCAAAACAGCTTATTGATGAAATAGATATTCAAGGGCATGATTCTCAAAATGCCTCAATCATAACAAACTTAGAATATCTCAAAGAAAAACTTGATGATATATTGAAATTTTAGGGATAAACAATTGTGTCAAACCAAAAAGAAAAAAAGCAATCTCTTAATGGATTAAATATGGCAGAGATAGGAAAGCTTTTAAAGCAAATTTCAGATAGGATTGAATATCTTGCAGATATAAAAGGAGATCCTAACTGGGGGGGCTTAAACGATCTTAGGGAAGAAGTAAATGAATTAAGAGATCATATATTTGATTTTAAGGAAGATGAACTTTGTAAAAAATTGAATCACCTTGAAGATAGAATTTCTTTTTTAGAAGATAGGGCTGCTAAAGACCTAACCCCTTGGCAAATTGTAAATATTGTAAGAAACCCCCAGCGTTTTACCCTGCAAGATATACTTGATAATGTATATGATTCATATACTGAACTTGGTGGCGAAGGTGAATGTAATGTGGATCCTGCGATTGTAGTTGCAAGGGCTACAATTCATAGAAGGGTAAAAGGGAAAATATATAGCCATCAAGTAATGGTTATAGGACATGAAAAAGGACGAGGAGAAGAGTTTAGGAATGGTGGATGTGCAAAACCCTGGGGAAATGCAAAGGCACTTCAGTACATGAAGGTTGCAGAGACTGAAGGTATCCCAATCCACTTTTTTATATTTACTCCTGGTTCATATCCTATAGAAGATTATCCT
>JAMONC010000333.1 GCA_027066725.1 Desulfobacterales bacterium | reverse complement strand
TCTTTTAATTCTATAATTTTTACATCAAAATATCTCTTAAGCCTCTTGACATAGTGCTCAATTCCTGTCTTTAACCAATCATATTTAGTCTTACCAATCCAAAGGAGAGAGATACGAAGCATGACAATTAACTCCAAAAACAAAAATATATTGAGATTTTTACCTAAAGTAGATCAGGTACTAAATAGCCTCAAAGAAGATGCTCCTCACATCTTTAAACTAAAAGCAGCTAGATTGGCAATAGCAGAGGCTAGAGAAAATATACTTTTAGGAAAAATAAAAGATATCTCAAAGGAAGAATTAAAAGAGATAGTCTTATTAAAAGCTGAAAACTATCTCCATAAATTTAAGCAACCAAGCTTAAGACGTGTCATTAATGCTACAGGTGTTATAGTTCACACCAACTTAGGACGATCTCTTTTACCTAAAGAGGCTATAGATAATATGATCGAGGTATCAACTAGCTACTCTAACTTAGAATATAATCTAGAGGCAGGCAAAAGGGGCATAAGATACTCCCATGTAGTAGAGCTACTTTGTGAATTAACCGGCGCAGAAGATGCCTTGGTAGTAAATAATAATGCAGCAGCAGTATTAATTAGCCTTGAGACATTAGCAAAAGGAAAAGAGGTCATAGTATCTAGAGGGGAGTTAGTAGAGATAGGCGGCTCATTTCGCATACCAGATGTTATGGCAAAAAGTGGTGCAATTTTAAGGGAAGTTGGTACTACAAACCGCACACATCTAAAGGACTATAAAAACGCCATTAATCAAGAGACAGCTATGCTCCTTAAGGTGCATCAAAGCAACTATAAAATCCTTGGTTTTACAAAGGCAGTAGATATGGAGGAATTGGTCGAACTTGCTAAAAAACATGGGTTGTATGTTATGGAAGACTTGGGAAGTGGTAATTTTATCGACTTTTCAAAATTTGGGCTTGAATATGAGCCTACTGTTCAAGAAGTTGTAAAAAATGGGGTAGATGTCGTAACTTTTAGTGGCGATAAGATGCTTGGTGGACCTCAAGCAGGGATTATCCTTGGGAAAAAAGACATAATTGAAAAGATAAAGACAAATCCATTAAATAGAGCAGTTAGAATAGATAAGCTTACCTTGGCTACATTAGAGAGTGTATTAAGGATATATCTTGAACCTGAAGAGGCTATAAGACGTATTCCTACCTTAAATATGATATGCCTTGAGTTCGACGAGATAAAAAGAAGGGCAAGAAGACTATCAAGAAGGCTAAAAAAAGTTATACCTGAATTTTTAGATCTAAAGATTACAGAAACAACTTCTAGGGTAGGAGGTGGTGCCCTACCAATTTGCCCACTAAAAAGCCTTGCTGTTTCAATATCGTATAAAAAGGCTCCAAACTCTTCTCAAATACCCTCAAGTGTTTCAGAGCTTGAGGAAAGATTGAGACACACAACACCGCCTATCATAACAAGAATAGAGGAAGAAAGCCTACTTTTTGATGTAAGAACATTGCTAGATCGAGATTATGTAGATATAGCAAGGATTTTTGAAGACATATTTAACGTGTAAGGTGAAGTAAAAATGTTTGATAGTAATATATTTGCTATAGATCAATTAGATGTCATATATCTTTTGCCAATATTGGAGTCATGGTTAAAAAGATATTTAAGATTTAATAAATTAGATTTTTTTACAACAGATAATGAAGATGTTTTTCTAGATTATTTAGATAAGGTTTTAATAACAAAAAGGAATATAAAACGAATAAAAGAGGCAATTGATAACAATAAAGGCTTTTGGGATAGACCTTCTAACAAGGTATTTATCCCTATAAAAATCTCTGAGACTTCTTATGATATTATAACTATTTATGGGATAGATAAATCCATAGGACCTGAAGAGGCATCTAGACTGCTCCCCTTTTTACAAGAAAGCATCTTTTTATATTTAAGTAAATATAAATCCAGTCAAATACTAAACCAAAATCATAAAATACCTGTTTATTTAGAAACTGTTTTAAATAATCATAAAAGTAAAACTAGTGACTATATTTTAATTGTTGAATATAAAAAACAGATTAAAGATTTTGATATTTTTTTAAAAATTCAATATATATTTAAAAGCAATGATATAAAGCATAAGATTATTGGAATATCAAATAATAAATGCTGGTATATATTGTATAATATTTCAGATATTAATGAGGTAATAAAAAACGTTTTATTAAATAAATATAAAATCTATAAACAAAAGATTTCTATCTATTCTATTTTACTTAAAAAAGTAAATGATATAAACTTTGACAAATCACAATTATTAACAAATTTAGATCAAATTAGACAATTTAAAGAAATTTCAGACTTAAATATCATAATATATAATAATCTAGAACAATTATTTAATAGATTTAATTCTGATGACCTAGTTTTTCTATTGGATCAAGTAAGACAGAATATTAATATAAAATACAACTATATAGTAATATGTCTATTAGTCAATAGATATGACAAAACTATCGAAACAATCAATAGATATAAAACTACTAAAGATATCGTAATTAATAAAAGAGATAATAGTATAATTTTTATCATAAAAAAATTAGATAAAGGAGCTTCTTTATATGAAGAAACTAAAAAATTTACTTCTATTATTGCATCTTTTTTACTAAAAGAACAACTTGTCAAAAATATAGGTATTGCCTTTAAAGGCCATAAATTTATAAACAAAAAATATCTTTCTTTTTTATCCTTTATGACTATGGTGCATGCTTCTATGCTAGGGGAATATAAGTTAGCTATATATAATGATATTACCTTTAATGTAATAGGAGATGAATTTCTATCTTTTGGCGATATAACTGGTGCAATAAAATATTTCAAACTAGGGCTTAAGATAAACCCTAATAATGCTAACTTATATAATAGTCTAGGTGTATGTCTAGCAGAATTAGGAAAAATAAAAGAAGCACACAATATGTTTTTAAACGCAGTAAAGTTTAAACCAGATGATTTCATGATACAATATAATTTAGCAGGATCTTATATTGTAAAAAAAGATTTTAAAAATGCCATATCGGCTTTAAAGCTCGCCCATCAACTAAATCCAAGAGATATTAATATAGCAGTAAAATTATCTTCTCTATTATTAAAAAATTTCAACTCAACTGAAGTTATTCATATATTAAAACCATTTATAAACAGTAATTGCAATTCTATTGCTATATATAAGCTACTATCTAGAGCCTATATAGATCAAAAAAACTGGAAAGAAGCAAAAAAATTGTTAAAAACTGCTTTAAAAATAAAACCAGCTGATCCTGAAATATTAGCAATTTTAGCTCTTGGTTATCTTGAATGTGCTAAAGATCCTGGTACTGCTGTAAGATTCGCTGAACAAGCAAAGAATCAAAGTAATAATAGCAATGAAACCTTAAAAGAGCTTCTCTATAAGATACAATTAAGACTTGAAAATTATGATACTTATGATCCTATAAAAAGGATGAATAAATAAAAAATATAGCGATTTAATACAATTTAATACGATCTACTTCTTGACAAAATTAAAAAATACATGTTATCAAACTTAAATACCATATTGTTTCTTACTAATTTCAGTTTTTTATCATGTTTCTATAAAGGTTTTGACAAAATTAGTCGTAAAGTCATAAAATAAAATCAGCTTTTTTTATTTTTAAGTGTATATAAGACACTAAAGGCCGCAATTAACAACCTAACAAACGGGAGAGTTAAACAATGAAAGAAGTAAGAATTCACGGTCGCGGCGGACAAGGAGGAGTTACCTCTGCAGAACTGGTTGCAATAGCAGCTATCGAAGAAGGTAGATATGCTCAAGCCTTCCCTAGCTTTGGCCCAGAAAGACGTGGTGCACCAGTTCAAGCCTTTATTCGGGTGAGTGATAACCCTATTAGAACAAGAGAGAAGGTTTATCATCCGGATATTGTAGTAGTTTTAGACTCCTCTTTGCCTGCTCTGGTAAATGTAGCAGAAGGTATTAAAGATGATGGTATTATCATCTTAAACAGTGCCAATTCAGAAAGCCAAATTCGAGAAGAATTTGGATTAAAAACAAAACTAGCCCTTGTAGATGCAAATACTATTGCAAGGGAAGTATTAGGGTTACCTATTACTAATACTACAATGCTTGGCGCACTTCTTAAAGCAACTGGTATAGTTGGTATAGAAGCAGTTGAAGAAGCACTTGAGAAACGTTTTGGTAAACTTGCACCTAAAAATAAGGATGCAATGAAACGCGCTTATGAAGAGACTGTTATCTATGAAGCCAGCTAAATACATTAAACTTACAATAATATATAAGCAAAAAGGAGCTGTAAAATGGCAAGAGTAGACGCCATAGTTGGCTGGAAGACCATTACTTTCGGCTGTCACATCTTTGAACCAGGGAATTCGGTGAAATTCCGCACAGGTGACTGGCGATCTCAAAGACCAGTCTTAGATAAAGAGAAATGTATAAAGTGCGGGATGTGCTGGATTTATTGTCCGGATATGGCATATAACCAAACAGAAGATGGCTACTTCGAGGTAAATCTTGAATATTGTAAGGGTTGCGGTATTTGCGCAAATGAATGCCCGAAGGATGCCATCACCATGGTCCCGGAGGAGGGATAAGTTATGGCCAAACGAATAGGAATAGAAGTATCAATAGCACTAGCTGAGGCGGTGAAATTGTGCAATGTAGATGTTATTGCTGCATACCCTATCACCCCTCAGACACATATTGTGGAGCATCTTTCGGAATTGGTTGCAGATGGTTCTCTTGATGCAGAGTTTGTACCTGTAGAATCAGAACACTCTGCTATGAGCTGTTGCTGTGGTTCTTCTGCAGCAGGTGCCCGTACTTTTACAGCAACAAGTGCTCAAGGGCTCTCCTTAATGAGTGAAATATTATATATTGCCTCACCTATGCGTCTACCAATTGTAATGGTGGTGGCAAATAGGGCTATGTCTGCTCCAATTAGTATTTGGAATGACCATCAAGATATAATGGTTCAAAAAGACGTGGGATGGATCCAAACATTTGCAGAAAATGGACAAGAGGCAGTTGATCTATTAATTCATGCTTTTAGAGTTGCGGAAGATAGAAAAGTGAGTCTTCCTGCAATTGTAAATATAGATGGTTTTACATTAAGCCATGTAATTGAACCGATAGAAATACCTGATCAAGAAGATGTAGATAAATTCTTACCACCATTTAAACCTAAGTATCGTTTAGATCCTAGAAAACCAATTACTATGGGGCCTGTTGGTATCCCTGAAATATACTTTGAATCAAAAATTGCTACTAATGAGGCTCTAAAAGCATCAAAGAAGGTTATATTAAAGGCCTGGAAGGAATTTGAAGAGATATTTGGTAGAAAATACGAACCAATAGATGCCTATCGTACCGAAGATGCTGAAGTCTTATTGGTAACAATGGGTAGTATCTCTGAAACTGCAATGACCGCAGTAGATGTTATGAGAGATAAAGGACAAAAAGTTGGACTTTTAAAAATAAGACTTTGGCGTCCTTTCCCAATACAAGAATTTAGAAAAGCTGTAGGGAAAACCCCGATCTTAGCGGTTGTTGATAGACATCTATCTCTGGGTGGAGTATGTAGCCCTGTAGCATCTGAACTTAAAACTCTCTACTATAAGGTTCCAAGTGCACCTAAAATATTTGACTTTATAACTGGTCTAGGTGGAAGAGATGTTACAGTGGAACATTTTGAAGAAATTGTAGACAAAGCTAAAAGCTTTGCTAAAAGGAGACCCAAAGATTACTACCATTATATCGGGGGGCGTGAAAAATGATACCTGAATTTGAAAAATTTAAAGGATTTTCGGCAAAACACTTGCCCAAAGATGAACCATTAGCCCCTGGACATAGGGCATGTCAAGGATGCGGTGAAGTTTTAGCCATGAGAATGGTAATGAAGGCTTTGGGCAGGGATGTCATAGTATGTAATGCCACAGGATGTATGGAAATTATTTCATCTCCATATCCATTTACTTCATGGAGAGTACCGTGGATCCATATTGCATTTGAAAATGCAGCAGCCGTCGCTTCTGGAGTTGAAGCAGCATATAAGGTACTTAGAAGAAA
>JAMONC010000332.1 GCA_027066725.1 Desulfobacterales bacterium | reverse complement strand
ATCCCATCAAGCTAATAAACAAGTTCAACTTAGAATAGAAGGTGCAGATACAGAATTAGACCGTTCTATTATAGAAGTTATAAAAGATCCTCTAACACACATGGTCAGAAACTCTATAGACCATGGGATAGAGCCACCGGATATAAGAGTCCAGAAAGGAAAGCCTCCTGTTGGTACCCTTGTGATGAGGGCATATCATGAGGGTGGTCAGGTTATTATAGAAATTCAAGACGATGGTGCAGGAATTGATCCTCAAAAGGTAAAAAAGAAGGCTATTGAAAAGGGGATTCTTACTCCTGAGCAGGCGGAGAATCTCTCTGATAGAGATGCTTTAATGCTCATTTTCCAGCCAGGCTTTTCTACTGCAGAAAAGGTGACCAATATATCTGGCCGCGGTGTTGGAATGGATGTTGTTAAAACCAATATAGAAAAGCTTGGTGGTGCAGTTGATCTACAAAGTGAGGTAGGAAAGGGCACAACTGTACGTATAAAAATACCTTTAACCTTGGCAATTATTCCTGCACTTATTGTACATACTGCAGGTCAACGATATGCAATCCCACAAGTAAATTTGGTTGAACTTGTAAGACTTTCTCCTGAAGCAAAGAAGAGAGACGTACAGATAATAGGGGACTCAGAATTTTATAGATTAAGAGGACAAATACTTCCTCTTGTACGACTAAGACAAATACTTGGGTATGGACGTGCCCAAGATTCAGAAGAAGAGGGCATGAATATAGTAGTTTTAGATACAGGAGAAAGACCATTTGGTCTAGTTGTAGATGGTATTAGTGATTCCGAAGAGATAGTTGTAAAGCCTTTAGGTAGCCATCTTAAACATATTCCTTGCTATGCTGGTACAACTTTAATGGGGGATGGGCGAGTTGCTCTTATATTAGATGTAGTAGGAATCACCTCTATGGTCAATCTAACACGTTCAGAAGAATCCATAGGCCCTGGCCAGATGATGAAAGATAAGAAGAGACTTGAGGAAGAAAGACAATTTTTGCTTTTATTTACTGTTGGCCCAGAGGAACACTTTGCACTTCCTTTAGCCTTGGTAAACAGACTAGATAAGATATCTGTAGATAAAATAGAAGTAATTGGCAATAAAGAGGTTGTCCAATATAGAGGGCATTCAATGCCAATTATACGTTTAGAGAATTATCTTCCTGTATCACCTTTGCCAGAGCAAGATTATTATCATTTGATAGTCTTTCATATGAATGACAAAGACATTGCATTTTTGGTCTCTGAGATAGATGATAGTCTTGATATGGCAATAGAGGTTGAGGACAAGACCTTTAAACAAGATGGTATTTTAGGTTCAGCTATTATAAAAGATAGAACTACTCTATTTCTTGATATATATCAGATAATTGAAATGTATGATCCTGATTTCTTTGCTAAACCTCAGACAGAGGAACTTCCTCCAGCAAAGATTCTTTTGGCAGAGGATTCTACATTCTATAGAAATCTTTTAACTTCATATCTTGTTGCAGCAGGTTTTGAAGTGGTTAGTGCAGAAGATGGTGAAAAGGCTTGGGAGAAGATCAATCAAGAAGACTTTGACCTTTTAATCACAGATATAGAAATGCCTAATATGAATGGCTTAGAGTTAGCACAAAAGGTTAGAAATAATTCTCGTACTCAACATATTCCTATAATTGCTGTTACTTCCCTTGTAAGTGATGAAGATAAAAGAAGAGGAATGGAAGCTGGTATAAATGATTATTTACCAAAACTTGATAGAGAGCAGGTGTTAAAAGCAGTGGAAAATTATCTTAAACAGCAAGAAGCTGCTTAAATGGAGGAGAAGATAAATGAGTGTTCAAGAGCCTGTAACATCTTTAGTACCAAAAGATGAGGACATTGGCCAGGAGGTCCAAAGAATAGAAACTATTCAATTTGTAACATTTTATTTTGGAGAACACTTTTTTGGACTTCCTATAGAAGAAGTAATCGAGATAAATCGAATGTTAGATATTACTCCCGTTCCTCTAGCACCAGATTATGTAGCAGGAGTGGTTAATTTAAGAGGTCAGATATTAACAGCAATAAATTTAGCTACTAGAATTGGACTATCTACAAAGGAAAAGAAGGAAGCAAATAAGTTTAATAATCTTATTATGGGACATAGAGAAGAGCCAATAAGCCTCTTAGTAGAACAAATTGGTGATGTTATGGCTGTGCCAAAGGATCATATAGAGCCGCCTCCAGCTCTTATAGATGGTCTTGATGTGAAATATGTAAGACATGTGTGTAAGCTTCCTGAAAAGTTACTAATTATTCTTGATAGTGAGGCACTTCAAAAGCCTAAACAGAATCGTTTACAAAGGGAAACTACTGAGAAAGAGAGTGTATAAGCTATGGCTATGGCTTTAAAAAAAGATCCGTGGGAAATATTAGGGGTTCGTCCTTTTTCTGATCTTAAAGAGATAAAAAAGGCGTATAGAAAGCGATTATTTAGATGTCATCCAGATATTTCACAAAATAAATCTGATTCCTTAGAGGAATATATAGAGCTTCAAAAGGCTTATGAAAAATTAAAGAGTTTTACAGGGCCATTAAAGCCTAAAAAAATATGGAATTATTTTAGTCATACGGATAAACAAACTCCAAGATATAGTGATGGCATATACATCTTTTTAGAACTTTCAGCAAAAGAGGCTTTCTCTGGTGGTATCAAAGCCATTTCTATTACAGATGAAACTGAGACATGTTTTCAGTGTCAGGGACAAGGATATATTTGGGCCAAAAATCTGTCATGTGAATCATGTGGGGGTATAGGTTATAGGATTATATCTTGGGGTGATGAAGAGATAAAAATTTTGTGTCGTAATTGTAATGGGAGAGGGAAAAAACGTCTTACATGTCCTGAATGTAATGGAAGAGGGAAGATACTGCGTCATAGAGATATACTTATTGAGTTACCTAGGGGACTTAGAAATTCTGTAGTCTTAGAATATGGGATAAAAAAAGATAGGTTTGGAATTAGAGATGACATAGTTTTTGTAGAAGTAGGTCTTGCTCTTCCTAATGGTTGGTATTTAGATGGCTTAGATATACATGCTCCTTTAGAGGTGGATATATGGAGTGTATTAACTTCTAATTATGTAACAATACCTACTATTGATGGGACTATATCTAGAGTTATTAGTAAGGAAGAGTTTAAGAAGGGAAAGTTAATTCTTAAAAATAAAGGGTGGCAAGATATGGAAGGGAACAGAGGAGATCACATATGTGATTTAATATTTTTATTACCTGAGACGATACCAAGTAAAGAAGTAGTTAACTTATTAGAACTATTAAAGATTTTATGGCCAGTAAAAAAGAAAGAAATATTAAAGGCCTTACCTTTTAATAAACAATAGCCTTATGGCAGAAGAAAATAATATATATATAGGTCGTCAGCCAATATTGGATAAGAATTACAATATTGTAGCCTATGAGCTTCTTTTTAGGTCAAGTGAAAAAAATTATTTCCCAGGTATAGAGGATTTTACAGCAACAGCTCATGTAGTTTATTCTGTTTTATCCTCTGTTAATTTTGAATGTTTGGCAGGTTCTAAAAAACTTTTCATTAATTTTTCTAGAGATCTTTTAGTAGAAGGTATCCCTGAATTACTACCCCCAAGCAAGGTTGTTGTAGAGATACTTGAAGATGTCGAGCTTGATAAAGAATTAATAGATGCATGTAAATCTTTAGTTATGCAAGGCTATAGTCTTGCTTTAGATGATTTTTTTATAAAGCCAGGGATAGAACAACTATTAAAAATCAGTTCCATAATAAAAGTAGATTGGAGGGCGACTAGTCTTGATGAAATAAAAACATTATTAAGTAGACTAAAAGACTTCAGACACCTAAAATTTTTAGCAGAAAAAGTTGAGACATTAAAAGAGGTAGAGATTGCACATGATCTTGGGTTTGACTATTATCAGGGTTATTTTTTCTATAAGCCAGAGGTTATTAGAAGTAAAGAGGCATCTGTTAATAGATGGACATATATAGAACTTCTTGAACAACTACAAAAACCAAATCTTGATTGGGCAGATCTTGAACGTATAATATCAAAAGATGCCGTATTATCTTATAAATTGCTTCGTTTTGTAAACTCTCCTCATATTGGATTAAGAAATAAGATCTCTAGTCTTAAACAGGCCTGTATTATTCTCGGTATAGATAAAATTAAAAAATGGCTTTCTATGATGCTTCTTGCTCAAGCAACTGGTAAAAAGAATTCAATAATACTAATAAATGCATTTATAAGGGCAAAGTTTTGCGAAGGTATTGGGCATATTGTATATAAGAACGAAGAATTTCCTGACATGTTATTTTTAACAGGTTTGCTTTCTTTACTAGATGTAATCTTTGGGTCTCCTATGGAAGAATTATTAGACCCCCTTCATTTAGATAGTAGAGTTTCTGAGTGTCTATTAAAACAAAAAGGTCCGCTTGCTCCATTTCTAGTAATGGCTATAGCTTATGAAAGAGGAAATTTTGATATAGTAAATAAATTAGCAAAACATTTCTCTATTTCTTCTGAATCTATAACAAATTGTTATTTAGAAGCTATAAAAGAAGCTCAAGCAATCTTAGAACAAAATTTATAATCAAATAAAGAATAGTGAGTAGCAATCAGATATTTTTAATATGGGTTTTATTAATACTCTGGTTAATAACATGTACTCTTCTAGTAGTCTATATACGTAAATATACTAAGCAAAACTCAAGAAAAAGTATTGTTTCCACTGACTTAATTTCTGCACTAATCTCTCAATCAAAACTGCAGGCAGAATATGCATGGAATATACTTTTACAAGTCACTCAAATTCTTGGTATAGGACTTATAGCTAAAAGAAAAGAAACTATTTCTCAACAAGATATAATTTTGATAAATTCTATAGCTTCATCTATTATTAAAGATGGTACTCTTAATATAGATCAAATATTTAAAGACCTACCAAACGCAAGTTCTAAATGTCTTTTTACTAAAGATAAGGCATTACAAATAAGAAGACTTCAATTAGCTAATACAGATATGATATTAATTGAAGATGTTTCAAGCACTTTCGAGATAGCAAAGAGATTAAAAGAAGCAGAGCGACTTAGTATACTTGGTAAAATGAGTGCTCATGTAGCACATCAGTTAAAAACACCACTTGCAATTTTAAGCGCCAAAGCACAACTTCTTGCAAGGAGTTTGATAGATAAAAAGGAATTGAGGAAAAGGGCTCAAGAGATATTCAAAGATTCAAGAGAATTAGCTCAAAGGATAAATGCTATAGTTTCTATGTACAAACAAGATAAGCCTTGTTTTAGAGAGATAAATTTAACAGATACATTGAACAATACAGTAGAAAGGCTTAAGAAAGAAATAAATAAAAATAGAAACATACAAATAATTATTAAGTGTGTATCAGATATCTTTATTTTTTCTGATCCCAATGTCTTAGAGGATATTTTGTTTCTATTAGGACAAAATGCTATTGATGAACAAGTAGGTGCAAGTAAGGTTATATTTGAAGCAGAAAAAAAGAATAATTATGCAACTATTAAAGTAATTGATAATGGAAAAGGTATACCTCATTCTATAAGAGATAGTCTTTTTGATCCTTTTGTAGGGAAAAGTCAAGATGGATTAGGATTAGGCCTTTTTCTAGCAAAGGATTTAGCCATGCGTTTAGATGGAAGTCTCGAGTTATTAGATTCAGAAAATGGAACAATCTTCTGTCTCAATATCCCCCTTAGTAGCAAGTATTCTTGTTCTTTTTCTAAATCTGAAGAACACAAACATTACAATTACAAAAGCCAAAAGGGCACCGGAGAGTATTGCAATTCTACTTCCTAAAAATTCTGCAAGACTTCCTATCATAAGACTTCCTAAAGGGAAAAGCCCCATAAAACTTGTTGTAAAAAGTCCCATAATTCGTCCTCTTAACTCATCTGTGCTTCCAAGCTGAAGAAGAGAAAGGGAGTTTGTAGAAGTGATAACCATTGCACTTCCTGCAAATAAGATAGAGATAAGTGCTTCATAGTAATTTTGACTTAGAGAAAATGCTATAAGAGAGATAGGAAAAAGTATTACACCAGTCCACCACCATGTGCTTCTTGT
>JAMONC010000331.1 GCA_027066725.1 Desulfobacterales bacterium | reverse complement strand
TACTAGATAATTCTGGTAGTATGGGATTCACCTCTGCTTATCCTGGTGACTATAACTCAACTCATGAATATTATGGATATTTTACTCCTACTGCTAGATATAACTATGTAAATGGTATGTTTGTAAGAGACAGCAGTGGACAGTGGAGCGGGAATTTTTTGAATTGGCTTACTATGAGGCGAATAGATGTTGCAAGACTTGCGTTGGTAGGTGGAAGAGCTGAAAGCCGTGATGGTAGTGGTGTGACTATTCTAGATGGATATAGTTATAACAGAAATTGGGATAATACAGAAATATACAAGATGGATCCTGGTATATCTGGATTAAATCCATATAATAATCCCAATTATTATTGGGGAACATATAGAGGTGTTATATATCTATATAATTTAAGTTCATTAACTCCTATAGCCTCTTTTAACATAAGAGTTAAAAAAGATTCTTCATATCCAGATGAAGCTATTAATTTTGTAGATGGTAATTATGCTGGGATTATTCAAAAGATTGGAAATAGAGTAAGATGGGGTAATGCCTGGTTTAACTTTGGTCTTGGATTACATAAAAATGGTGCATATATTGCTAATCCTATTGGCACACCTATAAGTCAAATAGTATATGATTTATCTAATCATTCATGTAATACTTGGACCCCCTTAGCTGAGAGTTACTATACAATTATGCATTATTTTGAACAAGAACCTTTAAATGCTACAGTTGCAAGTTTTTATCCTGATCAGACAAGTCAGTGTATGTGTAAGTGTAGAATGCAACCCCAAGATCCATATTATATAAATGGACAACCAGCCCCATGTATCAAAAGTTTTGTGATTATTGTAACGGATGGAGACTCAACTAAAGATATTCATATTCCTCAATTCTTACAAGATTATGATCATGATGGTAATGATACAATTACTATAAATGATCCTTACAATGATCCTGAATTAACTACAGCAACTTGTTCTAGTGATTATTTAGATGATATAGCCCTTTATGCACATACAGTTGATCTAAGACCAGATTTAGAAGGTAATCAAACTCTTACTTTATTTACTGTTTACGCCTTCGGAGATGACATAGAAGGTAAACAACTTCTTGAAGATGCAGCTAAAAATGGTGGTTTTATTGATCAGAACAATAATAAGATACCTGACCTACAATCTGAATGGGATAGCAATGGGGATGGAATTCCAGATAATTTCTTTAGTGCATCAGAAGGGGCTGCCTTAGAAAGTGATTTATTTAAGGCTTTTAGTAATATATTACAACAGGCTTCATCTGGTACTTCTGTTGCTATTTTGTCTACAAGAGGTAGTGGAGAAGGATTTATTTGTCAGGCGTATTATAGATCAGAGTATCCCGTATCAGGAAATGTTGTAAATTGGCTTGGATTTTTAAGATCTTTTTGGGTGGATAGTAAAGGCAATCTAAGAGAGGATTCTAATGGAGATCACAGATTAGAGGTTGATCAAGATAAAATTATCAAGTTTTTTACAGACACAGATGGAAAGACGAAAGTAAAAGTATATAGTGTTAATGCAACTAATCCATATCCTGATCTTGATACACATCCTTATAGTGTTGAGTCTATAGATAATATTGTACCGATTTGGAATGCAGGTACTACATTACAAAAGCAAGATCCCTCTACAAGAAAAATATTTACTTATATTGGCTCAACAGACATATCAGATAATACTACTTATTTAAATGATAATCCATTTGATTCATCTGGAGAGGTTATTTCTTTTGACTCTAGCAATGAGGCTCTGTTAGCACCTTACCTTGGGGTCTTCTTTAATAAGTATAATTACCTTGGAGGAAATGAAGCAGAAAGAGCAACAAACTTGATAAAATATATTAGGGGGTATGATGGTTCTAAGCTCTCAGGAAGTGTTGATGTTCGTTCAAGAGAGATACCAGAAGACAATGGCACCTTAGCTACATGGAAATTAGGGGATATTATACATTCTGCTCCTGTGGTGGTAGGTGCTCCACCAGATAGATTTGATTTTATCTATCACGATCAAAGTTACTATGCATATTATCAACACTATAGAAATCGCGAAGATGTAGTATATGTAGGGGCTAATGATGGTATGTTACATGCTTTTAGTGCAGGTAAGGTCAATGCTACATCTACTTCTACCCAGTACTTAGAAGTAAATAATACCAAGCTAGGAAGTGAGTTATGGGCATTTATCCCTGAAGATTTATTACCTCATCTAAAATGGCTTGCAGATCCTAATTATACTCATGTAGATTATGTAGATCTGACTCCTAAAGTATTTGATGCCAAAATATTTACTCCAGATTCAGTTCATATAAATGGTTGGGGTACAGTGTTAGTATGTGGGCTTAGATTTGGAGGTAAATACATCTGGACATATAAGTGTATGAATAAATCTCCTGCCAAAAATTTCTATCCTTGTTATTTTGCTATAGATATAACAGATCCTAGAAATCCTCATTTGTTATGGGAACGTACAATTCCACCGCAAAAAAGTGCTAGCTCTATATTTACAACATCTTTCCCAAGCGTGGTAAAAGTAAAAGACAAATGGTATCTTGTCTTTGGTACAGGACCAACTGATTATGATGGACTTAGTAATATAAATGCAGGTGTTTATATACTTGATTTAAAGACTGGAAAGTCTGTTACTGGAGATAATCCAATATTTACCAGCCTAGAAAGTAACTCTTTCTTTAATGGACCAGTAGCTTTAGATAAAAACTTAAATTATAACGTAGATGCTATATATCTAGGGGAAGATTACTACGATAGTCTAACAAATGAGGATAAGGGCAAAATATATAAAATTTATATCCCTGCTATAAATGCTACTACAGGCTTATATGACACAAGCAATTCTATAAATTATAGTGATACCCCAATAAATTCTTACAATCCTAGTTTAAATTGGAGATTTGCATCAATATTCAGTATATCAACTCCAATTACTGCACCCTTAGCAATCACGATTGATCCTAAAAACAGAGTTTGGATTTATGGAGGTACAGGTAGATACTTTAATTCTTATGATAAATCAGATTTAACTACTGAGTATTTATTTGGCTTTAAAGATCCTTTCTATGATATGGATAAGGCTAGTTATGATAATAATGGCACCTATTATGAAGAATTGCCTCCGTATATTGGCAGCTTACCTTCTTCTACATATATAGTAAATTATACTAGTTTATTTAATGCTACTAATTATGATGTTCTTGCAAACTGGAGTGTAAATGGCACTAACAGTTCTGGTAATTTCACAGGTAGCTTTTATAGCTTGTTATCTTCTGTGGATAATACATGGGGATGGATTAGAGCTTTAGATTTATCTGGAGAGCGTTCTCTAGTAAGGCCTATATTATTTGGTGGAACTCTTTTATATACTACGTTTAGACCTAATTCTGATATATGTAGCTTTGGAGGACATAGCTATCTATATGGACTCTATTATTTAACAGGTACTGCGTATCCCAAACCGGTATTTGAAGAAAATCTTCCTACCAAACCAACGGATATTGTTCCATATAAACTTGACTTGGGAGAAGGTCTAGCTTCTAAGCCTGCTATACATATGGGGAAAGATACAAATACCGCATTTATACAACAGAGCAACGGAGAAATTATGAATGTAAGGATTCATCCTGCACATAATACACGAAGTGGTTTAACTTCTTGGGTGGATAGGTCGATAATAAAGTAGAAAAAATATTTTAATAAAAGGAATAATAAGGAGGTTATCATGAGGCAACAATATAAGTTTTTCTTATCATTAATTACTATTATATTGCTGATTTTAGTAACAAATATATCTTGGGCAGGTAGTTTAGAGATAAGTAAAGGAGAAACTATTGGTAAAACTGTTACCATAGTAAGCAAAATAGATTGTAAAAAGAAACTCGTGATCGCTACAGATAGTGCCTATAAAGTAGTATCTCAAACCAAGATATTAGACGAAAAGAAAAATGTTATATCCCTTGATAAAGTGCCAGTACCATGTGCTGCTGCCTTGACTTTTAAATATACTCATGATGGACATCCAATATTGATGAGTATGTGGGTTATAAAAGGTCCAGAGGCTATGAAGAGATAAAAAATAAACGAAAATAGAAGGTGTTTTAGGGGGCAATATTGCCCCCTTTTTATTTTTGATATTTAGTTTTATTTTTAAAGTTGTATAATAAACAAAAAATAAAGACTAAAACCTTAGATTATGGCTATTACCTTTGCTGTACATCAACCATCTTTTGCTCCATGGCCTGGTTTCTTTTATAAGGCCTCAGTTGTGGATAATTTTATATTATTAGATGATGTACAATTTCCTACAGGTTTTTCTTGGATAAATAGAAATCGTATAAAGTCTCCTAAGGGGCTAGTATGGCTTACAGTACCAGTTTTAAAAAAGGGTAGGGGAAAGCAGCAGATAAAAGATGTTGAACTTCTAGATGATATACGTTGGCGAAAAAAACATTTATTAACATTTGGTCACAGTTATAGGATAGCTCCCTTTTTTTCTGAAATATTTCCGTTTTTAGAAGATCTTTATAAAGCTCCTCCTAAAAGATTATTAGAGTTTAATCTAGAGATTATAGATTTTATCGCTAAAAAACTAGGGATTCATGATAAGTTTTTACTGCAGTCTAAGCTTGGTGTAAAAGGTAAACAAAGCGAATTAATCTATAATATTGCAAAGGAG
>JAMONC010000330.1 GCA_027066725.1 Desulfobacterales bacterium | reverse complement strand
TATTAATTTTTCTAGGTCTTCTTTTGTCAAAGACTCATGTATAGGACAATAGCCATTAAAATAATGGATTTTTTTGGGAGTATTTATAGCGGTCCACTGTGCTAAATTTCTATCTGGGACCATTAAGACTTCATCTGCTTCTAAAGAATTTACTACTTTGATTGAATTTGCTGAGGTACAACATATACTACTGTGTGCTTTAATTTGAGCTGTTGAATTTACATAAGTAACAATAGGGATATTGTCTCCATATTTTTCTTTTTCCCTTTTTAATTTTTCCAGATCAAGCATATCTGCCATCTGGCATCCTGCATCTATGCGTGGAATAATCACTTTTTTATCTGGACAAACTATTGCAGCAGTTTCTGCCATAAAATGTACACCACAAAATACTATAATATCTGCACTGGTATTCTTGGCTTTAAGGCTTAGCTCTAAAGAATCTCCAACTAGATCGGCTATATCTTGTATTTGTGCTGGTTGATAATTATGGGCAAGAATTATAGCATTTTTTTCTTTTGCAAGTTTTCTAATCTCTGATTGAAGATCACTCATTTTTTTAGCCTTTCTAAACTAGTCTCTGGGAGTGTTGAATACTTTTACACCTTTAGGTGGAGTAAATTGAAATAGTTTATCTGAAACCTTTGGATTTTTTATGATATGAGTAAATAAGATATGTGTATTGCCTCCCATTTGATCCTTAATCCACAACTCCTTTATTAGATAGTTTTTAGGATTTAATATAATCTCTATTTGTTTTACCTGTGGTTCCGGTCTAATTGGGATTAATATAATCCCGTACTTAGAGTCCTTAGATGGTTTAAGATAAAAGAAATGGCTTAATCCTAAGTCACCTGTAAAAAATGCATTTGTTATTTGGCTTGTTAAAAATCTGTTTCTAGGTATTACCATAACTTGTTGTTGTTCAGGTTGATAAATATATACCTTCCTAAGGCCTGCTACAATTAGTTGTTTATAAGGTTTATCATATTGCCACCTCATTAAATTTGGCCTTTTTAGCCATACAGTACCTTGTGCTTCAATAGGTTGAGTTGAACCAGATGCCCATGTCTGTTGATAAAATTTAGCCTCTAAGGAATTAAGATTTTTATAGGCTTGTTTTAATTTTTTAGTTAGTTCTGTAATTTTTTTATTTGATTTCTTTGTAACAACTAAATAGCCTTTTTTAGAGGAGATTTCCTTTGAAATAACTTTTTGTGTAAAAAAAAATGAAGATAATAAAACAATAAATAGAAATACTAAAAATTTTTTACAATAACCTGTCATAAGTAGCACCTTTATAGTCTTGAGAGATCCCTTGCTAAAACCTTTCTTCTTCCCATTGAATCAGAAGGGCTCACCACCCCTTCTTTTTCCATTTGTTCAATTATTCTAGCTGCACGATTATAGCCAATTCTAAGCCTTCTTTGAAGCATAGAAATAGAGGCATGGCCTGTACTTGTTACGATTTCTACTGCCTCATCATATTTTTCATCAAGTTCTTCTTCGCCTTCACCGCTTCCTTTTTTTTCTTCTTCCTCTCCTGCAATTGGCTCTACAACACTTAGGTCATATTCTGGTTCTGCCTGTACTTTTAAAAACTCTACGATATTTGTAATTTCTGCTTCAGAGACATAAGCGCCATGGATTCTTTCAGGAGTAGCTGTACCTGGTGCTAAAAATAGCATATCTCCCATACCAAGAAGTCTTTCAGCTCCTGTGATATCTAAAATTGTTCTAGAGTCTACTTTTGATGAGACCTTAAAAGATATCCTTGCAGGAAAATTTGCTTTAATAAGTCCTGTTAACACATCAACAGATGGCCTTTGTGTGGCAACAATTAAGTGAATACCTGCTGCCCTTGCCATTTGGGCAAGCCTTGCAATAGAGGCTTCTACTTCTTTTGATGAGACCATCATTAAATCTGCAAGCTCATCAATTATTATAACAAGATAGGGGAGGGGGGCTTCCGCCTTTTTATTATAACCTTCAAGGTTACGGCACTTTGCCTCTTCAAGGAGGCTATATCTTCTTTCCATCTCCATAACAGCCCATCTAAGCGCCCTTGTTGCCTCTTTAGGTTCATTTACAACAGGGTGTAAAAGATGTGGTATCCCATCATATAAAGAAAGCTCAATCCTTTTAGGGTCGATCATTAAAAGGCGGAGTTTATCTGGGAAATGTCTATATAAAAGGGAGCATATCATTGCATTTAGTCCAACGCTTTTCCCAGTACCTGTTGCACCTGCAATTAAAAGATGAGGCATTTTTGAAAGGTCTGTAATTACAGGTTGTCCGACAATATCTTGTCCTAGAGCAAGAGGGAGTTTACCTTTATGATTTTTAAAAGACTTACTTGAAAGAAGTGCCTTTAGAGAGACAATTTGTCTTTTAGGATTTGCAAGCTCGATCCCAATTACACCTTTTCCTGGTATAGGAGCAACAATTCTAATACTTGTACTTTTAAGAGCCAATGCTAGATCATCTGCTAATGATGCTATTTTATTTATTTTAACACCTGGTGCAGGGGCAAATTCATACATTGTTATTACAGGTCCTGGACATATCTCTACAATCTTACCAGAAACCCCAAAGTCTTTTAGCTTTTGTTCAAGTATTTGGGCATTGGTCAGGTATACTTCTTTAGGTATCTTGGCATCTTCAGAATCTATATCTTCAAGAAGATCAAGTGGAGGAAGTTTAAATTCTCCTCTTGGAGCTTCTAGATGGAATTCAGCTTTTTCTTTAAAATTTGTTGTTTCTTCTTTCTCTGGCTTAGGAGGTGAAACTATATGAGGAAGTGGTAAATCTTCAGATCCCATATCTTCATTTGTTATAAGTTCTTTTTGATCCCTATTTATTTGAGTACTTGAGATAACTTTTCTATTTTTTGTTTTATCTTTTAGATAAAGTATTAGATTTTCAACAGTTGTCACAATGGATATAGGAGTTGCAGTTATAATACCTGTTAGAGATAAGACTAATATTACAAGGATTAACCCTCCCTTACCAAACCAGCTTATTAAGAAATGACAAAGCTCAACTCCAACTATTCCTCCAGCCATACTAAGATGTATGTTAGATATTTCTGCACTAGAGTGTAGCCAATATGAAAGAGCAATAGATGTTGCTATTAAAAGTTGTATCCATCCTCCTACAACCCAAAATATAGTCTTAGACCATCCAATTCCTTTCAGAAAAGGCCAAGAAAGAGCCCCAATTAATATTGGGATCCAATAAGAAGCATACCCAAAAAGTGTAAATAAAAATGCAGCTAGATGTGCACCAATAGGTCCCATCCAATTTGTTGAGCCATGAAAGCTATATGTAGTAAGACAAGGATCATTTGGAGAATAACTAATAAGTGCTGCGAAAATAAAAAGAGAAATAGCAATTCCTATAATGCCTAATACTTCAAACCTTATATCTCGTTCCACTGTTAGTTCACGAACCATTATTTAAATTTTTATTCTTTATTTTTAGTAAGTTTTTCAACAGCTTTTTTCATACCTTTCCAATCAAATTTTTCTGCAATCTTAAGGGCTTCTTCTGGTTCCATAGAGTTAAAACTTAAGTGAAATGCAGCGGCTTTTCTACTACCATTGTCTTCTGGAGCTGATAACTCAACTAATATGCCACCTGAATGACTTTGTTTATCATATATAATTTGTACTGAAAAATCATTTATCTTTTGTGTAGTTACCAATTCATTAGGAGTATCTAATTTAAATCCTTCTGCGTATGGTAGCCAAGAGGCAAGGGCTTGAGGTCCTATCATAATCATTGCAGTTAAACTTTTTTTACCTTTTTGATATGCCCTTGTAGCTGTTATGAGATGCAAATCTGGCATCTGTACGCTTGCACCTGTTGGAGGATCAGCTTTCCAACCTGGTAATTTTTTAAGATATGGATAAAGCTCATTATAGCTAGCAGCAATAGCTATAGTTGTAAATGCAAATATAATTAGGCATCCCCAAATTCCAATTGTTCTATAGAATAATGATTTTTTCATACTTCCCCTCCATTTATTGATTTTTTTGTCCTCCTCTCAATTTTTTTTAACTTAGCATACAAACTGAGTTAAGTTAACCCCTTTTGCTTGAGCTTAAATAGTGTAAAAAATTTTTCTGCAAAAAATAGACCCTTACTTTTAAACTCTGTAAAAATAGATAATACAACATTGCATTCGTTTTTATTTTTATGTTTAATAGATTTATTTTGTGTTTCTTTTATAGACCTGTTATTAGAAACAAGGTATGGTATTTATAGAAATTTTTGTTAGACTTTTTAAAACCCTAGGCAATATTTTGCCTTTGTCCTAGGGGAGGTAAGATAAATGGAAGCTGAAAAACCTGATGTAATACTTGCAAGAGAAATAAAAGACAAACTTAGGAAGAAGATGGGCCCAATTTTTGAGCGCTATGATCTCAATGTAGAGGAGTTGATTCGTCCTCTTCAGTGGCGCCCTTTAGTTCTTATTATTGGGAATTACTCATCTGGTAAATCAACATTTATCAATGAGCTTCTTGGCACTCAAATACAAAGGACAGGGCAAGCCCCTACAGATGACTCTTTTACAATACTTACTGCACCTGCTCCTGGAGAAAAAGAAGGGGAAGTGCCAGGTGCAACAGTTGTAAATGATGAATCTCTTCCTTTTGAATCTTTAAGAAAGTTTGGCGATGCCCTTATATCCCATTTAGTCCTAAAGCGTATAAATAGCCCAATTCTTCAAGACCTAGCTTTAGTAGATACTCCGGGCATGCTTGACTCTGTAACAGAGAAAGACAGAGGCTATGATTACTTGGGTGTTGTTGGTGAGCTTGCTAGAATGGCAGATCTTGTTATTTTAATGTTTGATCCTCATAAAGCAGGTACTATTAAAGAGACTTATAAGGCAATAAGGGCAACACTTCCAGAGGCAGCAGGAGAAGACAGGGTTATTTATGTATTAAATAGGATTGATGAATGTGAGAACATAGCAGACCTTGTCAGGTCTTATGGCACTCTTTGTTGGAACTTATCTCAAATGACTGGAAGAAAGGACATCCCCAGAATTTATCTAACATTTTCTCCTTCTGCTGGTAAAAAAGTCCCTGCTGGTTTTGAGATATGGCTTTCTGAAAGAGAAGAACTTAAGAAAAATGTATCAAAAGCGCCCCAACTTCGTTTAAATCATATACTTCAAGAGGTAGATAGAGTCCTTAGAGAACTTCTTTTAAAGGCTGAGGCCTTAAAGTCTTTTCAAGAGGCTTTTAAAAAGAAGTTTTGGACTGTGTTTAAAACAACCACTTTAATTGGTATATTGGCATTTTTCTTTACAGATGTTTTGATGAAATTGATTTTTAACTATCCTCAGACCCCTTTTATATCAGCGCTTTTAAATGGACACATAACCTTTGAGAATTTACTTTGGCCAATTGTAGGGATTTTGGCTGTATTTGGACTATCATCTCTTTATGTACAAAGGATTTTGTTCCCAAATCATGTAAAGTATTGCATTGAAAACCCTGATAAATTAGTTGTACTTGATACAGATTACTTGCGTGATATTTGGGAAAGGGTTAGAGGAAACGTTATAGAGCTTTTATCTAAACAGGCAAGAAAGCAACTTTGGATATCACATAAAAAGAATATCCAAAAGATAAAAGAATTTTTAAAACAAGACCTAGCCAGATTCTATGAAAAGGTAAGGACTGGTTGGAGTTAAAATAACTTAAGTTTTATGGAGGCCCACTTATGTCAGGTCATTCCAAATGGAGTACTATAAAACACAAAAAGGCTGCTCAAGATGCTAAGAGGGGAAAGATATTCACTAAACTAATAAAAGAAATAATGGTTGCTGCTCGATTAGGTGGTGGCGATCCTTCTGCAAATCCAAGGCTTAGAGCTGCGATTGCTGCTGCAAAATCTGAAAACATGCCCAAAGACCGGATAGAAAGGGCTATTAAAAAAGGTACAGGTGAGATTGAAGGTGTTTATTATGAAGAAGTTACTTATGAAGGCTATGCCCCTGGTGGTGTTGCTGTATTAATAGAGGCAATGACTGATAATCGTCAGCGTACAGTTGCTGAAATGAGATATCTATTTTCTAAACGGGGTGGCAACTTAGGTGAACCTGGTAGTGTTGCATGGATATTTGAGAAAAAGGGACTAATTATTGTAGAAAAAGACAAGGTAGATGAAGACA
>JAMONC010000329.1 GCA_027066725.1 Desulfobacterales bacterium | reverse complement strand
ATAATCCTGACCTTTACGATCTTTACTTGATTTGAACCAACAGGACGAATCTCCCCTGTCTGTAAAAACCTTAGCATCTTTGCCTGAAGTTCTAATTGCATATCGCCAATCTCATCCAAGAAGACTGTGCCTCCTGCTGCCTCCTCTAAAAGCCCTTTTCTATCTTGTTCTGCTCCAGTAAATGCCCCTTTTGCATATCCAAAAAGCTCACTTTCAATAAGAGAAGAAGTAAGAGCAGTACAATTTATTGCAATATAAGGCTTATTCCTATAAGGGCTTGCCTGATGTATTGCCCTTGCAATTAAATCCTTACCTGTTCCTGTCTCACCTAACAATAGAACAGTAGTGGGTGTAGGAGCAACTTGTGCTACCAGATCAAGTACTTCTTGAATTTGACGAGACTTACCTACAACAAAATTGTCTATCTGAGGAAAATGATCAGGGGTTTTATCCCTTGCAGCCCTCACATTTGAAGACTCTTGAGATAAAAGATGTTCTATTAAAGAAAGCGCCGGTCCAGATAAAATAGCAGTTGGAGAATATCCAATCTTCTCTAACTCACCACGAATAGATGTATCCTCACTTACATCAAGGGCTAAATCAACATCATATGTAGTAAAAAATGTGATAGGATCTGTCTCATAAGTAATTCCAAGACGTTTGGCTATACGGTAGGTTTCTGGATCTCTACTAGGATCAACTAAAGCAACTGTATCAATCTTTGCTTTTGCACAAAGTGCCTCTGCAATCCTTTCTATCCTTTTATTACAACCAACAATTGCTATACGAAATTTTTTCTCCCCCATAAGACCCTTTTTCATTTAGTTATCAGGAACTAGGTTCCCTAAAATCAAGTCCTTTATCTTTAAACCCCTTAGCCTTAGAAATCTTATCCATAAATACCTTTAGCCTTTCGCTATAAGGTGGATAGTTAAAAAAGGCTGAGCCTGAAACCAATACATTGGCTCCTGCCTCTACCAATGTGGCAGCGTTATCAGGACTTACGCCGCCATCTACCTCTATAAGTGTGTTTAATCCCCTTTTCTCTATCATTTCTCTAAGCCGCCTTATCTTTTCTATAGTAAATGGAATAAATTTTTGCCCACCAAAGCCAGGATTTACGCTCATTATTAAAACCATATAAAGCTGTGGTAAAAGATACTCTATAAAAGAAAGTGGCGTATGGGGATTAAGGGCAACAGCAGGTTTTGCACCAAGACGCTCTATTTCAGAAACTGCTCTTTCAAGATGTGTTTCTGCCTCTGCATGGATACAAATTAGGTCTGCCCCTGCGTCTTTAAAAAGGCAAAGATATCTACTTGGAGCCTCTATCATAAGGTGTACATCAAAAAAGAGTTTTGTATGCTTCCTACAAGCCTTTATAACACCTGGGCCAAATGTAATATTAGGCACAAACATCCCATCCATCACATCCCAGTGAACCCACTTTAGTCCAGCATTTTCAAGATCTATAAGCTCATCCTTGAGCCTGCTAAAATCAGAAGATAAAAGTGATGGTGAAAGAATTACGCCTGCGACATCTACTGCATCCATTTTAATACCTCCCCATACGCCAGATCTTTTTAGTTTATTTTGGGATCAAAATACCCCTTTTCATAAAGTTCAGCCATTTCTTCAAGAGATTTTATATCTCGATGTTTTATCTTAGAAGCCATTCCTGCGCAACCAAATGCCTCAAAACGTTCCTTACATATCTGTTTCATAGCCTCAGTTGCTGCCCTTAAAAACTTCCTAGGGTCAAAATTCTTTGGATTTTCTTTAAGATGACGCCTTACAGCCCCTGTTGATGCAAGGCGTAAGTCAGTATCAATATTTACCTTTCTTACCCCGTGTTTTATTCCTTCTTGAATCTCAGATATAGGAACACCATAGGTCTCACCTAAATCACCACCATATTCATTTATAATCTTCAACCAATCTTGAGGTACACTTGAAGAGCCATGCATAACAAGATGAGTATCAGGGATTCTAGCATGAATCTCTTTTATTCTATCTATTGCCAAAATCTCCCCCGTAGGAGGTCTAGAAAATTTATATGCCCCATGACTTGTCCCTATTGCAATTGCAAGGGCATCTACCTTAGTTTTTTTAACAAAGTCTGCTGCCTGCTCTGGATCGGTAAGAAGCTGCTCTTTTGTAAGCTCACCTTCTGCCCCAACACCATCTTCTTTACCTGCTCGCTTGTTTTCAAGAGAGCCAAGGACTCCAAGTTCACCTTCTACAGAAACTCCACATGCATGAGCCATTTCTACTACCTTTGAGGTTACCTCAACATTATATTCATAACTAGAAGGAGTTTTTGCATCTTCTAAAAGAGAGCCATCCATCATAACGGAAGTAAACCCACTTTGTATAGAGCGAACACATACACTAGGGCTTGCACCATGGTCTTGATGAAGACAAATTGGTATATGGGGCCACCTTTCAAGGGCAGCAAGTATTAGATGTTTTATAAAGGCTGCTCCAGCATATTTTCTAGCTCCAGCAGAACTTTGTACAATAACAGGGCTATCTGTTTCATCTGCTGCCTCCATTATAGCATGTACTTGCTCCATGTTATTGATGTTAAAGGCAGGGATCCCATAACCATGCTCTGCTGCATGATCTAAAAGTTGTCTCAGTGTTATAAGTGCCATGACAGACTCTCCTTTTTATAATTTTTTTGAATCATCCTTTAAACAGTTACAGGTTCAAAAGCACTGCTCATCTGCTCTTTTTGCCTAGAAACTGCCCTTTTTACAGCATCTACTATGTGGTCAACATCAAATCCAAATTCTTTAAAAAGTGTGGCTCCAGGAGCAGATGCACCAAAGCGCTCAACAGCAATTATCTGATCTTCATAGTTTACATACTTAAACCAACCACCCTTAGAGCCTGCCTCAACAACGACCCTTGCCTTTACATTTGGAGGGATGACATAATTTTTCCAAGACTCATCTTGAGCCTCAAAAACGTCCCTACTTGGCATAGATACTACCAAGACCCCAATACCAATTTTTTCACATTCTTTTGCTGCATTAACTGCTAATTCTACTTCAGAACCAGTAGCAATAACTATTGCATCTATATCTTTGGAAGGTTCATAAAGCCTATAGCCACCCTTAAAAACATCTTCTTCACTACCAGATTTTCTCTCCTGTGGTGGTAGCCCCTGGCGTGAAAGGATAAGTGCTGTTGGTCCATTTTTTCTTTTAAGGGCAAATATCCACGCAACAGCGGTCTCAAGCAAATCACATGGTCTCCAAACACTCATGTTTGGAATAAGTCTTAAAGACTCTATATGTTCTACTGGTTGATGTGTTGGTCCATCTTCTCCCACACCTATTGAATCATGAGTTAATACATAAATAACCCTTATACCCATTAAAGCTGCCATACGCATGGCATTTCTCATATAATCAGAAAACACCAAAAATGTACCACCATAGGGAATAAATCCACCATGAAGACTAAGCCCATTCATTATGGCAGCCATTGCAAATTCCCTAACACCATAGTGAATATAGTTGGCTTGCCAATCATCTTTAGAAACAGGCTTTACACCAGACCAAATAGTAAGGTTTGAACAACCAAGATCTGCTGAACCACCAATTAATTCATCTAGCTGTGGTCCTATAGCATTTAATACCTTTAATGAAGCCTTTCTTGTAGCAAGTTTTTCTTTACAAGCCAAAGTCGAATCTATAAGCTTATTACTCCAGAAATCAAAATTTTCTGGAAGTATTCCAGAACTACGTCTCCTAAATTCCTTGGCTAATTCTGGATATTTTTTCTCATATTCACTAAAAAGCTCCTGCCACTTGGCTTCATCTGCTTGTCCTTTTTCTCTACTATCCCAAGCACTTTTAATCTCATCAGGAATAACAAAAGGAGGATAGTTCCAGCCGATTCTCTTTTTAGTTTCTTCAACCTCTTTTTCCCCTAATGGAGCACCATGACACTTAGGACTTCCCTCAAAATTTGGAGAACCAAAACCTATCTTGGTCCTACAACAGATGATACTAGGCCTAGTTGTTTCATCTTTAGCTTCTACTATAGCTGCCTCTATCTCCTCATAATTATGTCCATCTACATCTTCTATAACATGCCAGCCATAAGCCTTAAAACGAGTAGCAACATCTTCTTTAAACCAACCATCTACAGGTCCATCGATCGAGATGCCATTTTGATCATAAAATAAGATTAGCTTCCCTAGTCCAAGAGTGCCAGCCAAAGAGCAACACTCATGACTTATACCTTCCATTAGACACCCATCGCCTACAAAGGCATATGTATAATGGTCCACTATCTCTAGGCCGGGGCGGTTAAAAGTAGCGGCTAGTATCTTTTCAGCTATTGCCATGCCAACTGCATTGGCGACACCTTGACCGAGTGGACCTGTAGTGGTTTCAACTCCTGGTGTATGAGAAAACTCAGGATGTCCAGGTGTTTTTGAACCGAGTTGCCTAAATTGTTTTATATCCTCAATTGTCAAATCATAACCTGTAAGATATAAAAGGCTATAAAGTAACATTGATGCATGTCCATTTGATAAAACAAATCGATCTCTGTCTATCCATGAAGGATCTAAAGGATTATGTTTAAGGAATTTAAGCCATAATACCGTAGCAATATCGGCCATCCCCAGAGGTGCCCCAGGGTGCCCTGATTTTGCTTTTTCTATGGCATCCATGCTAAGAGCCCTTATAGCATTTGCAAGGTCCTTTAATTTAGGTATAGATGTCATGTAGTCCTCCTTAAGTTAGTTAATTACCTCGAGAAAGATCTCCCCCTACGCAGGCCTACGTATTTATATACATACATATCCTTTTTTGAGCTTAAGGAGAGATAAATCAGTGCATAGATGCCAATTAATTTCTTTCAAAGTATATGCCATATTTGTAATAAACATTAAAAAGTACATATTTTAGGTGAATTAAATACCAACAATATATTAAAGCTATTGAATTATCATACATTTTTGTGCCGCAGGCGACTCAATTACAATGAATATGTGCCAGTTATTGGTGTTACTTTTATAATTTTTGTGTTATATTATTCCTTATTTCTTTTGTTGCTGCAACCATATTTTTAAGTGAATCTATCACCTCAGGCCAATTTCTAGTCTTTAGACCACAATCAGGATTTACCCATAAACGATCATAAGGAATTACTTCCATAGCCATTTCTATCAACGTCTTAATTTCATCAACACTTGGCACACGTGGGCTATGTATGTCATATACGCCAGGACCAATCTCATTTGGATATTTAAAGTCCCTAAATGCCTTTAAAAGCTTCATCTTGCTACGGCTTGCCTCAATGCTAATCACATCTGCATCCATCTTAGCAATCCATTCCATAATGTCATTAAAATAGCTGTAACACATATGGGTATGTATCTGAGTTGAATCTGACACACAGCTACTTGCAAGCCTAAAACAAGAAACTGCCCAATCAAGATACTCTGATGCCTTATGTCTCTTTAAAGGCATTGCTTCCCTAAGAGCAGGCTCATCTATTTGAATAACCTTTATCCCTGCATCCTCTAAGTCCTTAACTTCATCACGAATAGCAAGGGCAATTTGTACGCATACATCCTTTCTTGGTATATCATCTCGTACAAAGCTCCAATTGAGCATAGTAACAGGGCCTGTCAACATCCCTTTTACAGGCCTTTTAGTAAGAGACTGGGCATAACTTATCCAAGATACTGTCATTTTGTTGGCTCTAAAAACATCTGCATAGATAATAGGAGGTCTAACACATCTGGTTCCATAAGACTGAACCCAGCCGTTTTGTGTAGTAATAAAGCCATCAAGCAGTTGAGCAAAATATTCTACCATATCACTTCTTTCAGGTTCACCATGGACCAGTACATCTAAGTCTATATCCTCTTGAAATTTTATAACTTTTTTTATAATGCCCTTTATTTTCTCTTCATAATCTTCTTTGGATATCTTCCCTAAAATAAAATCTTTGCGAGTCTTTCTTATATCTTGGTCTTGAGGAAATGATCCTATAGTAGTTGTAGGTAAGACAGGAAGTTTTAACTCTTTATGCTGTAATTTACTCCTTATACTATAGGGATTTTCTCTTTCATACATATCCTTTGTAATATTAGATATCCGATCTCTTACCCTTGGATCTTTAGTTCTTTTATCCCTTTTTCTTAACTCTATAGCCTCTTTGTTTTTAG
>JAMONC010000328.1 GCA_027066725.1 Desulfobacterales bacterium | reverse complement strand
GAGAAGGTGGTGGCATAAATGTCTTTCGGGACATCAGCACACATCTTTAGAACAACTTGAGAATCGCAAACAACTATATCAGGTGGTTGTTTTAATATGCTTAAAATATAAGCTAATTCACGTTCTTTAACAATTAATGCAGCGGCATCATTATCCAAACTATCTCTTATAGTTTGAACTTGGGGAAGTATGAGCCTTCCTTTAGGGGCCTCAAGATCAATTGGGACTACAAGTACAGCTACTCCACCTGGTTTGATGAGATCACCAATTAGTGGAGGAGGAGCCAAAAAATCGTTAGGACACACCTCGAGTAAGAGGGTTTTTAAATTGTCTATATATTCGTCTCTTTTTTCTTTATTTACTGCGGAAACTAGTAAAATTTTATCTGTATGTTTCTTTATCTCTTCTAAAAATTTATGTGAAGGTGATACAATATCAATCTTATTTATTATAGCGATAACAGGAATATTTCTTTTTTGTACTTCTTTTAATATTTCTTCTTCATAGTCTGTCCATTTATTTGGTTCTAAAAGCAATAGTACAATATCTGAGCGGTTAAATACCTTATATGTTTTTTTAAGCCTTTCTTTTGCCAAAAGAGATATATCGCCAAGTCCTGCTGTATCTAGAAATACAACAGGTCCCAGAGGTAAGAGTTCCATCGTTTTTTCTACAACATCTGTAGTAGTACCTGCTATAGGAGATGTAATAGCAATATCTTGGCCAGTAACCATATTTAAAAAAGATGACTTGCCAACATTAGTTCGTCCAAAAAGGGCTATATGAAGACGGTTTCCTTTAGGAGTAGCATTCATTTTTTATTTATACCCCAAGGAGATAAGCTTATAAGGAGAAAGAGTTTCTTCCACTAATTTTTCACCTAATTTCTCCTTTAGAAATTTTTTAAGATCTTCTGTACCGGTTTTTTTAAATTCTTTTAAGAGTTCTTGAGCTTTTTCATACCCTATAGTTGGCAAAAAGGCAGTGATAATTCCCAAGCTTTTATCAAAGTAATGGCTACAGATATCTTCATTTACTTTTAATGTTTTTATATGTTTACATATTATTTCATTTGCTTTTATAAGTAATTTTAAACTTTCAAGAAGTGCATGGGAGAGAAGAGGTAAAAATTCACATATTTGAAGAGTTGCCCTACTAGTTGCTTCGGATATAAGCATATCATTGGCTATAACTTTTAAACCTACTTGTATAACAGATTCAAAAACTACAGGATTTACTTTCCCTGGCATAATTGATGAACCAGTCTGGACAAATGGGGGGATTATTTCACCCAAGAGAGTAAGTAGCCTTAGGTCATTACATATCTTAATTAAATTTGATGCATGGGCTTTTAATATCCCAGAAACCTCCACAAAGGAATCTGCATTGGCTGTTTCACCACACACATTTTCTCCTCTACAAAGACCAAGCAATGTAATCTCTCTAAGCTTTTCAATTACTAAAAATATGTACTCTTTAGGAGCACATAGTCCCGTACCAACAGCTGTACCTCCAATATTTACTACTCTAAGACGTTCTTCACATTTAAACGTACGCCATCTATCGCGTGAAATAGCCTCAGCAAATGCTCCAAATTCTATACCTAGTGTTATAGGGACAGCTTCCTGGAGCTCAGTACGGCCTATCTTTACTATATTGCTAAATTCTTTTTCCTTTTTTTGTAGTACCCCTTGCAACCCCGCTATTTTGTCACTTAAGGTGCGAAATAAAAATATAGCAGCAATTTTTATAGCTGTTGGGTAAACATCATTAGTGGATTGGTGTAAATTTACATCATGTATAGGATGACAGAGACAATACTCTCCTTTTTGCCCTCCAAGAAGTTCTATTGCCCTATTAGCAATTACTTCATTTAGGTTCATATTTGTTGAGGTACCTGCTCCACCTTGTAAGGCATCTAAAGGAAATTGATTATTCAGTTTCCCCTCTATAATTTCATCACATGCAGTAATTATTGCTTGTGCCTTTTTGCTATCTAAAAAACCTAGTTCTTTGTTTGAGATACAACATGCCTTCTTAACCATTGCAATTGCGCGGATCAATTCAGGATGGACTTTTGCAAAGCCAAAATCAAAATTCACTTTGGCTCTTTGAGTGTGAATTCCCCAATATAGATCTTTCTGTATAGAAAGACTACCTATTAAGTCTTTTTCAATGCGAAAACACATAATTAAATATAAATTTTTCTTTTATTGGGAATAAGAAAATTATAAGAAAATTTCACTCACAAGGATATTTTATTGGTATATTATTGAATTGTTCTCTGGAAAATATACCTTCACTTTCTAATTTTTTGACCACGCAAGAGCGATCTATATAACTTGTATGTAGTACGTCTTCGCTAACAGGACTCATTGGAGTTATAAAAAATTTTTTGTAAGCATATTTTATCATAGGGTTATCTTGAGAACATCGGATTTCCATTGAAGCATCTCTTTTATAGATTCCTTGTAAGCGTTCCTTCATATAATCTGATAAGGATTTTATAATATTAGAAGCAGCAGCATATACCTTATTAGTTATTCTAAAACCTACCATTAGACTTCCAACACCTATCATTCCTAACTTTATAAACTGTCTACGAGACAATATAGCCATGCTTGCTAACTCCTTATATTCTTTTTTATACTTCTTGAGTATCTTTTATGCGTTTTTTTAAACCACCATACCAACGCTTTAAGGTCATTTCTACAGCTTCTCTAACCCCAGGCAATATAGGCTCTCCTCCACCACAAACACAACCTCCAGGACAAGCCATAACTTCTATGAAATGATAAGGACTTGTGCCTTTTTTTACTTGATCGCACAAAACTCTCGCATATCTTACTCCACTAGCTACTGCTACTTTAATAGTATCTGTTTCTCCATTTATTGTCTTAATTTTTTTAGGAAGTTTTATCGTTGCCTCTTTTATACCTTTTAATCCTCTCACTACTTTAAAATTAATCTTTTCTTTTTTTTCTCCACTGATTTTCCAATAAAGGAATCTAAGAGCTGCTTCCGTTACACCACCAGTAGCCGCAAAAATAGTTCCTGCACCAGAAGAAACTCCCATAATAGGATCAGTCTTACTTTCTGGTAGTTTTTGAAAATCAATTTTTTTACTTTTAAGCATATAAGCAAGTTCTCTAGTAGTTATTGTAGCATCTATGCCAACAATTTCAGGGCGTAATCCCTCAAATTTTTTAGCAATGCAAGGCATAATAGAAACAAAATACATCTGGTTAGGATTAATTCCTGCCTCTTTAGCTCCGTATACTCTAGCTGCAGCAGCAGCCATACCTATTGGAGATTTACAAGAAGAGATATGTGGTAATAATTCAGGATAAAAAGTTTCAACATATTTTATCCATGCAGGACAACAGGAAGTAAATTGAGGTAGTGGACGATCTATTTCCCCTGTGATTCTTTTAAGGAGCTCTGTACCTTCTTCCATTATAGTTAGATCTGCAGTAAATTGGTTATCCCAAACTTTATCAAATCCCAGTTCTCTTAAAGCAGTAACCATTTTTCCATAAGTACAAGTTCCTGGAGAATATCCAAAACATTCTGAAAGTGCGTATCTAATGGCTGGAGCTGGAACTGCTACAGTATATTTATTAGGATTATTAATGGCATCAAATATTTCGTCTATATATGAAACTGTTTCATAAATTGCACCTGCAGGACAATGAATAAGACACTGTCCACAGTTTATACATAATCCAGGGTGTACAACTTCTCGTGGTCCGTCATTTCCGTTACTAGGTCTAATTGCTGTAGTAGGACAATATTCACTACAAGTTCCACATTCGATACATTTAGTTTTGTCTACTTGCACAAAGAATATATCAGCTGGATTAGTTTCCTTACCACTAGGAATAATTCCTAAATAGTTAACACCTTCACATTCAATCATATAATCCCTCCAAATTCATAACACTAATATTAAAAAAATGACAACTATTTACTATCATCCTTAAAATCAATTGTCAAGTATTGATTAATATAAATTTTTCTATTAATATAAATCCTTCTATTTTGGAAACTACTCAATATTCTTAAGACTAATTAGGATATTTATATAAGTCAATAAAAAATTATTTTAATATTTTAAGATAAGTAATATGAATTAACGATCCTATTTCTTAAATTTGAACTAATTTAACATAACTTATACAATATAGTTTATGTAAATTAACTTGTAAAATTGCTGTACAAAGATTGGAAATTATTTTATATCTCATAAAAATCTATCTTAACTTAGATTGATTTAATGATTAAAATCAAAAAAGATTAAAAACTAAAATAATCTTTTATTGGTGTTATAATTTATATTTTTACTGAGATGAAAATATTATTTTTTGTGGGTGTTTATTTACCTAGAACAGGTGGGGTCCCAATTAATACTCACAAGATGGTTTCTCATTTAATTGATAAAGGCTTAGATATAAGGGTGTTGGCCCCTCATGAAAAAGGAGATGAAAGATTATCTACCCCATATCATATCTATAGGTATCCTAGATCACCAATTAAACACTTTTTTTCAAGAAGTTATATATTTTGGCTTTATAATATCTATAAAGAATGGCCCTTTGATCTTATCCATTGTCATGGGGTAGATCCTGCAGGTTATTGTACAGCATATTATAAAAAATTTACTAATATACCCTACATAGTTACACTAAGAAAAAGTAATATTTTTAAAAAAAATACACATTTTTTTAATAAAAGAAGGAATAAAAGAGCAAACATAGCTTTAACAAATGCAGATAAGATAACTGCTATTAGTAAGAAAATATTTCAAATCGTTGAGAACTCAGGAGTACCTTCTTCTAAGATTGTTTACATCCCTCATGGAATAGATCCTTATGTTTGTGAAAAGATTACTCCTATAAATTGGCATAATCCATATGTATTATCTGTTGGACGTTTGGTTAAGTTCAAAGGATTTGATCTTTTAATAAAAGCTTTTTATGAGATAAGTAAAAAATGTCCTAACTTAGATCTCATTATCATAGGAAAAGGCCCAAAGGAACAAGAGCTAAGAAGTCTTATAAAAACCCTTAATATAGAGAATAGAGTTTATCTAGTGGGAGAAAAAAGAGGAGAAGAAAAATATGCCTTTTATAAGGGAGCACTTTTTTATGTGTTTTCTTCTTATCCTGGTTCAGAAGGGTTTCCAAATGTTATTCTTGAGGCAATGGCAGCACAATTACCAATTATTTCAACAAAGGTAAGTGGTGCAGAAGATGTTATTGTAGATGGAGTAACAGGTTATCTTGTGCCACCAAATGATAAAAAAGCTCTTATAGAAAAGATGTTTTACCTAATTAAAAATCCTCAAGTAATTAAAAAATCTAATATAATAAATGAACTTAAAAAGTATCACATAGATAAGATTATTTCTAATTACATTAAGCTCTATTCATCGACTATAAATGATTATAGGTAACTGTATAGCTTATTGAAAATAGTTAACCAATATATACTACTTTTAAGATCAATTAACCTCCACATTAAAGCGCTATTTTCAAATAAAAAAGATAAAGAAGGTCTTTTTCTAAGATAGTATAATAATGAGTTGTTTTTCAAAGTCTTTTTTATAATAACAATTGCTGTTTTTGTTAAATTAATCGCTTTCTTTTTACATCCTATTTCTATTAACCATTTTGCATAAAATAGTCTTGCTGCGAGGTTTAGAGGATAATTTTTGATAAATATCTCAAAAGAAGTGATTGCCTCATTAATTTGTTTTCTTTGAGCATATGAAATGGCAAGTAGAAGACTTAGTGCTTCATTGTTACCAT
>JAMONC010000327.1 GCA_027066725.1 Desulfobacterales bacterium | reverse complement strand
CTTTACTCTCTCGCCCGAAGGCGAGATTTCTCGTGCGACTTGCATGTGTTAGGCACGCCGCCAGCGTTCGTTCTGAGCCAGGATCAAACCCTCCAGTTAAAATTTATAAACTGGATCGCCGTAACCTAGCTCAGGCTACAGCGTTGTGATCACTGAGCCCGCTGTCAGTCACTATTCAGTTTTCAAAGATCCGAAACTTGGTGACATCAAAATGCGATTTTACTATAAACAACCAATTTCGTTTTGTCAAGAACTATTTTAAAATTTATTTTTTTTCAAAAATCTTTTTATGTGCAAAGCGCACAATTTTTAATTATTAATCAATATACTTCTTTTGTCAAGATAGTTTTTAAAAGATTCTAAAAAATTTTTTTAAAGAACAAAAAGAACAATCTTTTATCTGTCCTGTAAGCAGGCTCGAAATATATAGCCGGTTAGCCAACAGATTTCAAGTGTATTTTTTAATTTTCTTTTATTTTCAGCCAAAAATAATTCAAAGTTTTTATTTTAATACATAATTTTGGAAGGTTAATTAACATATCATATTTTTAAAAAATTAAAATTAATTAAATACTATTTATTGTTCTTTCTAGCACCTTAAGCAACTTATCGATTTCTTCCTTACTAATAATTAACGGAGGAACCATTCGAACTATTTTACCATGTGATAATATTACTAATACACCTTGTTCCATTAACATCTTAGTAATATCTGGTACATCATGATAGAATTCTATAGCTTGAATTAATCCTCTGCCTCTTACTTCCTTTATCTTTTGGGGGAATTTTTCTTTAAGACAAAAAAGCCCCTTATTTAAATATTCACCCTTTTCTTTTACTGCTTTTAAAAAAACTGGCTGGCTAATAATCTCTATGACCTTAGCTGCAACGCTACATGCCAATGGGTTCCCCCCAAAAGTAGAGGCATGAGAACCCGGACTAAAATATTTCATTGCATCCTTCTTAGCTAACATTGCACCTATTGGAACCCCATTTCCTAAAGCCTTTGCTAAACACATTACATCAGGTACTACAGGGGTCTGTTCATAAGCAAATAATGTTCCTGTACGCCCCATACCAACTTGGACTTCATCAAACATTAAAAGAGCTTCAAATTTATCACAGAGAGATCTTGCTTCCTGTAGAAATTCATCACTTATCAGACGGACCCCTCCTTCTCCTTGTATAGGCTCTATTAATATACCAGCAGTTCTTCTACTAAATGCCAATCTAAGAGAATCAATATCGTTAGGAGGAATATGCAAAAAACCAGGCACTAATGGTTCAAAACCTTTCTTAAATATATCTTGTCCTGTAGCACTAACGGTAGCAAGCGTCCTACCATGGAAAGAACCCTTAAGACATATTATCTCATAACATTCTGGTCCTTTCTTATTATGTCCATATCTTCTTGCAAGTTTAATTGCGGCCTCAACAGACTCTGCACCTGAATTACAGAAAAATACTTGATCAGCAAAACTATGTTTTACCAATAACTCTGCAAGCTTTAGTTGAGGCTCCATCCAAAAAAGATTTGATACATGAATTAATCGATTTGCTTGCTCACAAAGCACCTTTGAAATCTCTGGATGACAGTGTCCTAAACTACATACCGCTATGCCAGCTACAAAATCTAAGTATTTATTACCTCTATCATCCCATACATAAGCTCCTTGACCACGCACTAATGTTATAGGAAATCTAGAATATGTATTTGCCACAAGATCTGTTAGGCTAGTTCCCATTTTTTTCTTAAAAACCTCCTAAATAAGTCAGTCTATTCCCAACACCTTTGAAATAGGAACAAAATTAAATCTTTCTAATAAAATTTCAAATCTTTTCTGAGTCTTTTTAAGGTTTAAATAATGTCTTATCTTAGATTTTAATGAACATCCCCTGATTTTGGGCTGCTCAGGATCAAATTCCCACGGATGAATATAAAACACAAAAGGCATAGTTTCTTTATCATTTATTTTAGAAAGCGCCCATAAACTTAGCTTAATCGGCAGTAGTCGGAAATACCCTCCTCCTGCAATAGGGAAATTCATATTAAATAATTTAAAAGTTGTTATAGGAAATTCTATTAACCCATCACCTTTAGAAAAATATTTGCTTATTATACTAAAATCTTTAAAAGGCTCTGGCCACTTATTATTTTTTATTTCTTTCAATCTTTTTTTATCTATCCAAAAAGGAAATCTCGGAGCATCTACAATTCCATATAAATCATGACGTATAGGAAATATACTTGAATCATATAAAAAACCTTGCTGAATCAATATATCTATTGCCCACAAGGTCTTTTCTGTAATAGAGTAGGTTGGTGCTCTATAGCCCAATATCCTTTTACCTAAAATATCTTCAAGTAGCTTCTTCGATCTTTCAATATCATTGGCAAATGTAGTAGGATCTTGTTTGTAAATTGGTTGATGCATATATCCATGAGAGGCAACCTCATGTCCTCTTTTAGATATTTCTTTAATTAAAGAAGGAGACTTTTCGGCAATCCAACCTAAACAAAAAAAAGTTGCCTTAATACTACTCTTATCTAGAATATCTAATATTTTCTTAGTATTCTCTTCTGCTCTAAATGGATATTTAGACCAAGAGGTAGGTTCAATAACAGCAGAGAATGCCTCTACTTGAAAATAATCTTCAACATCGATGGAAAGCCCATTTAATATACTCATTATATTATAACAACGTTAAAATGGTACATCATCTTCAATAGGAGGCTCAGGTGGCTCAAGCTCTGTATCTGAGTCCTCTCTACCACCCTTAGAATCAAGAGCTTGGATATCACGAGCTACTATCTCAGTGGTCCAACGTTTGTTACCGTCTTGATCTTCCCAACTCCTTGTTCTTAATCTTCCTTCTATATAAACAAGCCTACCCTTTGAGAGATATTCTCCACAAAACTCTGCAAGCCTATCCCAGGCAACTACTCTATGCCACTCTGTTTCACTCTCCCAATTATCTCCTCTTTTCACAGGTGAATCTGTAGCAATTCTAAGATTTACAACTGCAGTACCTGATGCAGTATATCGTATCTCTGGGTCTGCTCCAAGCCTACCTATAAGCATTACTTTATTCAATCCTTTAGCCATAGCTCCCCCTTTGTCAATTAAACAACAAATTTAAACTCTCCCTTCCCCAATAAATCATGTAAGTGAACAATACCAACTAGATGCCCTTGATTATCTACTACAGGTAATACAGTTATTAAATGCTCCTCCATAATTTCAAGAGCCTTTGCTGCCATTGCATCTGGCTCAACAGTCTTAGGGTCTTTAGTCATTACTTCCTCAATCTTTGATTTATTTATGTTAATCCCCTGCACAATAGCCCGTCTTAAATCACCATCTGTTACAATTCCAACTAAAGACTCCTCTCCATCTAATACCAAAATCGCCCCTAAACGCTTTTTATTCATTTCAGTAAGGGCATCAGAAACAGCTACTCCTAATCTAGTTAAAGGGAGTGCATCTCCTGTTAACATCACTTGTCTTACTTCTACCTTAAGTCTTTCTCCTAACGTTCCGCCAGGATGATATTTTCTGAAATCTTCCTCTTTAAACTTTCTCTCCTCAAGAAGTACAATAGAAAGCGCATCCCCCAAAGCTAATGCAGCAGTAGTACTAGCAGTAGGAGCAAGTCCAAGAGCACATGCTTCACGATTTACCCTAGAATTTATAGTAATATTACTATTTCTAGCAAGGGTTGAATTAACATTACCTGTCAATGCAATAATTGGAATACCCCTTTGTTTAAAAGCAGGTACTAATGCATTTAACTCATGTGTCTCTCCACTATTTGAAATAGCAATTACAACATCATCTTTACCTACCATGCCAAGGTCACCATGCATTGCCTCAACAGGATGTAAAAACATAGCAGGAGTCCCTGTGCTTGCCATTGTTGCAGCAATCTTTCTACCAATAAGTCCAGACTTACCAATACCAGTTACAACTACTCTGCCTTTAGCCTTTAAAATAAGCTCTACTGCACGAACAAAATTTTCATCAAGCTGGGCTCTTACCTGCTCTAGACCTTCTATTTCAATATCAATAACCTTTTTAGCTTCATTTAAAATAGATTTCTCTTTTTCATCCATAATGATCCTAACATTCAAGAGAGTATTTCCCAATTCTATCTTCTACAGCTATAGGATATTCACCAGTAAAACATGCTAAACAAAAACGATCAGGATGCCCGCCAGCCGCCTCTATCATAGCCTCTTTACTTAAATAATGTAGATGATCAAGTTCTAAAAATTTCCTTATTTCTTCAACACTCTTAGTTGAAGCAATAAGTTCCCCTTTAGTCGCAAAATCAATTCCATAAAAACATGGATATCTAATAGGAGGACAGCTTACTACCATGCTTACCTCTTTTGCTCCTGCCTCCCTAATCGCTCTGATCCTTGTCTTACTTGTTGTGCCACGCACAATAGAATCTTCTACTACTACAACTCGTTTACCTTTCAAAATACTTTTAACAGGATTTAGTTTTACCCTTACGCTAAAGTCTCTCATACTTTGACTTGGTTGAATAAAGGTCCGCCCAACATAGTGATTTCTAATAACTGCTAATTCTAATGGAATACCAGAAGCTTGTGCAAAGCCTATAGCAGCATAATTACCAGAATCAGGAAAAGGCATAGCAAAATCAGCATCTATATTAGCTTCTTTAGCAAGAGCTACCCCTAAATTTTTTCTAACGCTATATACATTTTGTCCAAAAATATCACTGTCTGGACGAGCAAAATATATAAACTCAAATATACAAAAGCTCCTTTGCTCAGGTTCTGCCCCTTTAAAAGACCTAAGGCCATTTTCATCAATTACAATTACTTCTCCTGGCTCCACATCTCTTATATATTTTGCCTGTATCAAATCCAGAGCACATGTCTCAGAAGAAATCACATAAGCACCATGAAGCTCGCCTATACAAAGAGGTCTAAAACCTCTAGGATCTCTAAAGGCATATATCTTATCTTGGGTGCTCATCAAAACAGAATAAGCACCCTTTATTGTCCCCATAGTCTCTACTATAGCATCATCAAGCCCCTTTTTTGATGCCTTTGCCAGAAGATGAACAATTACTTCACTATCCATAGTGGTCTGAAATATAGACCCACTTTCTTCTAATTCCTTTCTAATACTATGAGCATTTACAAGGTTACCATTATGAGCGACTGCCAACGTAGAACCTGCATGATTTACACAAAACGGTTGAGCATTTTGAATAACAGAGGAACCAGTCGTAGAATAACGTACATGGCCAATTGCCATGTGCCCCTTTAAACGTGTAAGTATATCTTCATCAAAAACTTCTGATACAAGCCCCATGGCCTTATGCTCATATACACATTTACCATTGGAAGACACTATGCCAGCACTTTCTTGTCCTCTATGTTGAAGAGCATAAAGACCAAAATAAGTGAGTTTGGCAGCTTCACTATGCCCATAAACCCCAAAAACTCCACAAAACTCTTTAGGTCGTTGGCTATTTAAGATGATCACTTCCCAGGCCCTTACCCAAAATTTTAGGTTAATTCCAATTTTATCCTAAGTTTCACTTTTATAATAATCCTGTAAAGGCTTCACATTTAATTCTTGTTCCTGTAAAGCCTTTATAGCCTCTACAGCAGCTTTTGCTCCTGCGATAGTAGTAAAATAAGGAATTTCATAATCTAAAGCAGTCCTTCTTAACCAATAAGAATCTGATCGAGTTTTTTGTCCACTTGGTGTATTTATGACAAGATTTATCTCTCCATTTTTCATAAGATCAACTATATTAGGACGTCCTTCTGAATATTTTAAAACTATATCACATGTAATCCCTTGATCAGATAAATACCTTGCTGTACCCCTGGTTGCTAATATCTTAAATCCTGACTTAGATAAGGATTTAGCAATCCCTACTAATGCCCTCTTGTCTGAATCTTTTACACTTAAAAATGCCGTACCTGACTTTGGTAAAATTTGTCCAGCAGAAAGTTGGCTCTTGGCAAAAGCCATTCCAAAATCAGTATCAATTCCCATCACTTCTCCAGTTGACTTCATTTCTGGACCAAGAACAGTATCAACTCCAGGAAAACGTCTAAAAGGGAATACAGACTCTTTGACTGCTACATGAGATATCTCTTTTTCTTTCTCAAAACCTAGTTCTTTTAATGTTTTTCCTAACATAACTTTTGTAGCAAGCTTTGCTAAAGGAATACCTGTTGCCTTGCTTACAAAAGGAACTGTCCTTGAAGCACGAGGATTTACCTCTAAAACATAAAGTTGATTATCTTTA
>JAMONC010000326.1 GCA_027066725.1 Desulfobacterales bacterium | reverse complement strand
CCCAAGATGTTCTATACGTGGCCATAACTTAGAGAGTTTTTGATTGGGATGAGCCCCTATTATATAAGGTCCCCCTGATTTGGGTTTTAATTTTAACCCTATAGGCGTAGAAAGTGTATAGTTAGGTGCCATTGTGTTAGCTTTATATATTGTTGGTTTTACTTCTACTAATTTCTTCTTAGGAGATAAAAGAGCAAGCTTAGTTATTTTTTCTCCTGATTCAAGTGCTCCTCCTAATCTGTCTGAAATAGATGCTCCTGGAGGAGCTAGAATCCATAATTCAAATTTTGGAGGTACTCTTGTCTCTCCATCGAATTCATATGATCCGTGTCCACTAAGGACTATATCATTTTCTTTTGTTTTTATAGGAGTAGATAGTGGAGGTATACCGTTCCAACATTTTTTTAATAAAATAGGATTTATTATTCTACGATTTAGAAAATTCATAACCCCACCTCCATTAAGTTTATAAGTTGACTAAGAGGTATTAAGTAGTAACTTATCATTTCACAATTTTTTATATTATAGAGGAAGGTTATTTGTCAATTGTTTACACGAAGGTTATATTAAATTAGGATAAATCTAGGGATGAAACAGTATGTGCATAGCTGGTAATACCAAATGAATTAATGGCTTTTTTGTTTTAGTTTTTTCATAAGAGCATCTAAAATCCCGTTTACAAAAGAGGCAGAGTCTTCTGTGCCAAAGCGTTTTGCAAGCTCTATTGCTTCATTTATTGCAACTTGAGGTGGGACATCTGGACAATACATAAGCTCATAAGTACCAAGGCGTAAAATATTTCTATCTACACTTGCCATTCTATCTAGACGCCAATTTTTAGCAAGCTCACTTATCTTGGCATCTATTTCATCAAGATGATTTATAACACCTTCTATAAGTTGTCTTGCAAAAACAAGACTTGGATCATCTGGAGAAAGAGGCCGATTACTAAGACCATTTAAATAGTCTTCAATTGCACCTTCTACATCTTTATCAGGGTCCCATTCTAAAAGATATAAGACCTGTAGGGCAATTTTCCTGCCCCTGGACCTTATTGACATAAATTTATTTTCCCCCTAATTGGAAAGGGTACGGAGCAGATTGGCCATTTCAATGGCTGCTACTGCTGCATCCCAACCTTTATTGCCTGCTTTTGTGCCAGCTCTCTCAATAGCTTGTTCTATAGTATCTGTAGTTAATACTCCAAAAGATATTGGGATTTCACTTTTTAATGCAACTTGGGCAATCCCTTTAGACGCTTCTGCTGCTACATATTCAAAATGTGGTGTTGCTCCTCTAATTACACAACCAAGACAAAGCACTGCGTCGTATTTACCGCTTTTTGCCATCTTTTTGGCAACAAGAGGGATCTCAAATGCACCAGGTACCCATGCAATATCTATGTCATCTTCATTAGCACCATGTCTTAAAAGTGCATCCATTGCACCACCAAGTAACTTTTGGGATATAAATTCATTAAAACGAGCTATTACAATTCCTATCTTTAATCCTCTTGCTTGAAGATGTCCTTCATATGTTTTCCCCATATCATTCTCCTTTTTAGCACTCATGTACACCTTTTGAGTCTTCTTCAATGTGTAATAGGTGTCCTAATTTTTCTCTTTTACATTTTAAGTATCGTATGTTTTCTTCATTTGGAGGTATTTCAATAGGTACTCTTTCAACTACTTCCATACCATAGCCTTCTAATCCTACAATCTTTTTAGGATTATTAGTCATAAGACGCATACGTCTTACACCAAGATCTCTTAATATCTGTGCTCCTATGCCATAATCTCTAAGATCTGGTTTAAATCCAAGCTCAAGATTGGCTTCTACGGTATCTCTTCCTTTATCTTGTAAGCAATAGGCACGTAACTTGTTTAATAGTCCAATACCTCTTCCTTCTTGTCTCATATAAAGAAGAACGCCTCTTCCTTCTTTTGCAATCTGCGCCATTGCTCTTTGAAGTTGAAGTCCACAATCACATCTTAAAGAACCAAATACATCTCCAGTAAGGCACTCAGAGTGTACTCTTACAAGAATCTCTTCATCTGGTTTTATATCTCCTTCTCCAAGTACAAGAGCAATATGTTCATTTTTATCTAAAATAGAAGAATATGCTATTAAACGCCAGTTACCACCAAAACGTGATGGAAGGCGAGTTTCAACCTCTCTTTTTACAAAGCTTTCAGTTTTTAATCTATATGCAATAAGATCTGCTATTGTAACTATCTTTAGTCCATGCTCTTTAGCAAATTTTTCAAGGTCTGGCATTCGAGCCATTGTGCCATCATCTTTCATGATCTCGCATATGACTCCTGCAGGCTTAAGACCTGCAAGACGTGCTAAATCAACAGAGCCCTCGGTCTGTCCTGCTCTTACTAATACCCCTCCCTCTCTGGCTTTTAAGGGAAAGACGTGTCCTGGCATTGCAAGGTCTTCAGGTTTTGCATCATCAGCTATGGCTGTAAGAATAGTAGTTGCTCTATCGTGAGCAGAAATACCAGTTGTTACACCTCTTCTTGCCTCAATAGAAACAGTAAAGGCAGTGCCATAGCGAGAGGTGTTTCTTGTAACCATCATAGGAAGCTGGAGTTGTTCCACTTTTTCTGGTGTAAGGGTAAGGCATATTAGACCGCGTCCATATTTTGCCATAAAGTTTATTGCCTCAGGAGTCACTTTTTCCGCAGCCATTGTAAGATCGCCTTCATTCTCGCGATCTTCATCATCTACTAATATGACCATTTTCCCTGCTCTTATATCCTCTATAGCCTCTTCTATTGTTGCTAATGGCATAATCTTTCTCCCTTACAAAATTTTTATAAGAATCCATGCTTGGCTAAAAATTCAAGGTCAATAATATCACTTTTTTCTGTATTAGTTATCTCTCTATTGCCTTGTTGCAGTAGTTTCTCAATATACTTCCCAATCACATCAAACTCAATATTTACTTTATCACCAATTTCCCTAAATCCCATTGTGGTGATGCTTGCAGTATGAGGAATAATTGCTACACTAAATTCATCTAAACTACAACTATTAACAGTAAGACTTATTCCATCTATTGCTATAGAGCCTTTTTCAATTACATATTTAGAAAATTTTTGAGGGATTGTAATCTTAAATAGTAAAAAGTCACCTAGGTCTTTTTTTTCTCTTATTTGTCCAACACAGTCTATATGTCCACTTACAAGATGTCCTCCAAGTCTTGAACCCAGACAAAGCGCTCTTTCAAGATTTACTTTTTCTCCAATTTTTAATTTGCCAAGTGTTGTTCTAGAAAGTGTTTCTGGAGATATATCAGCTTCAAAAAAGTGTTCATCTATTTTGGTAGCAGTAAGACAAACTCCATTTACAGATATACTTTCTCCAACTTGAGGGTCTTTTATTAAAAAGCTTGGCTCTATAGCTATTCTAATACCTTTAGAAAAAGGAGTTTTTCGTTTTATTTCTCCTAGTCCTTCAATAATACCTGTAAACATTTCTATATATCCTATTAGTGATTCCAAAATAAATTTATATCTGTACAAAGAGAATGAATTAATACATCAGTTTCTATCTTTTTGATTTCTTTAATTTTTAGTTGTCTGCTGTTTTTTATATACTTTATCCCATCTCCCAGTATGGCAGTGGGTGCATTTTTACCTCCAATTACAAGTGGAGCAATAAAGAAAAAGGCTTCATCCACCATATCTTCATCCCAAAAACTCCCGTGTACCATAGCACCACCTTCTACAAGGAGGTCTTGGATTTCTAATTCTCCTAAAAGTTTTAGCATAGATTTTATATCTACTTTTCCATTTTTCCCTTCTACT
>JAMONC010000325.1 GCA_027066725.1 Desulfobacterales bacterium | reverse complement strand
ATTATTAAATGATTTATCCTTTACACCTATAAATATAGTAGGAGCAGAAGACTCTTGCATAATAACCTTACAATCTAAGGGGACATTAAGATCGCTTGCTAAAATAACCCTTATAGGATCTTTTCCTTTTTTATTAGGTAGTCGAGTAGTAAGGCTAGGGTTATCTTTTAAAAGGGTATTTTTGCCAATTAGTATAGCATTTACTATGTTTCTTATTTTATGTCCATATTGTCTAGATTTTTCACAGGTTATCCATTTTGAATCTCCTGTACGAGTTGCAATTTTGCCATCTAAACTCATTGCTACCTTTGTTCTAATCCAAGGCAGTCCTGTTTTTACATGTTTTATAAATGGAGCTATAAGATATCTACATTCATCTTGCAGACAACCAATTTCAACCTCTAACCCCTTTTCTTTTAAAAACTGAGCTCCACCCTTTGCTATAGGATTTGAATCTGTAGTCCCAATTACTACTCGTCTTATACCTGCCTCAAGTATTGCTTTACTACATGGTGGGGTTTTACCAAAGTGATTGCAAGGCTCAAGTGTTACATATATGGTGGCATCTTTACAAAGCCCTTTTGCCTCATTTATTGCAAATATTTCAGCATGAGGCCCCCCTGCCTTTTTGTGATAACCCCTACCTACTATTTTGTTATCTTTTACTATAACTGCACCTACCGCAGGATTAGGAGTTGTTCTTCCTAAACCTTTTTTAGCAAGGCTTAACGCCTTTTTCATATATTTTTCATCTTGCTTAGTTATCATTGCCCTTTTCTTTTTTCTTTGAAGATAAATTGGGAGAATTAGTAGTGGATCGATTTTGAAGTAGTTCTTGAAGTTGAGCCATAAACTCGCTCAAGTCTTTAAATTGTTTATAAACTGAAGCAAATCTTACATAAGCTACGTCATCCCAGTCACGCAATTTTTCCATAACACGTTCACCTATAAATTGGCTAGAAATTTCTCGTTCCCCTTTCTCTTGGATTTCTTTTTCTAGTTCTGAAACAAAACTATCTATTTGATTTATACTAATAGGGCGTTTTTCACACGCCTTTAAGATTCCTTCAACAACCTTTTTACGGTCAAATGGCTCGCGTCTCCCATCTTTTTTTACAACCATTGGTTGGAATTCTTCTATGCGTTCATAGGTTGTAAAGCGTTCTTTGCACTTAAGACATTCTCTTCGTCTTCTTATAGCGCGGCCATCTTGGGTCATTCGAGAATCTACAACTTTTGAATCTATATTATTACAAAATGGGCATCTCATAATTAAAAACTATAAATTAAAAAGTAATCTAATACAAATGTATATAATTTACACTTTTTATCTAAGATTTTTAAAATATAACATTTTCTAGATTGAAAAAAAACTATTCACTTGATAGATTCTTTTTAATTATACATAAACTTTTTAATTTAACTTTAAGGAGAGAGGTTATGAAGGTTTATAAATGTTTTATTGTTTTTTGTGTATTCTTAGCATTAATTTTTGTTTTTGGTTGTCAAAAGAAAAAAGAGAATAAAGGGGCTCAAAGTTCTAATGCTACCACTTCTTCTACTTCAAAGACTCAAGCAGGCATATCTGGTATAGCTATAGATGTTATAAACGTTCCTAACTATACCTATGTATTAGTAAAAGATAAGATGGGAGTTGAGACATGGGTCGCAATTCCAACGGCTAATATTAAAAAAGGAGATAAAGTAACATTTGTACCAGGTGTTGTAATGCATGATTTTCATAGTAACACGTTAAATCGTACCTTTCATGAGATTGTATTTAGTTCAGGACTTGCAGGTTCAAATTCTCAACAGATAACAAGTAATCAAATGCCTTCTTCTGTATGTCCTGCTGGTGCACCACCTGCAAAATGGCCAGAAAAAAATAAAAAGGTTTCTTCTACTCAACAAATGCCTGGGATGTCTATGATGATGGGCTCTGGTGGTGCTGTTGGGGCAGGCCCTGTACATCCTCCCAAGACTACAGTTAAGGTAAAAAAAGCTACAGGCAAAAATGCATATACAATTGCCGAGCTTTACAAGCTTGCCTCTAAATTAAATAATAAAACAATAACAGTTAGAGGTTTGGTTATAAAAGTTCTTCCTGATATTATGGGACGTAATTGGATACACATACAAGATGGTACTGGTGGGGCGAATACAAAAGATTATGATTTAGTTGTTACTTCTCATCAGTTGCCTAAGGTAGGTGAGGTGATAACAGTCGAGGGAGTATTACATGCTAATAAAGATTTTGGTTATGGTTATAAGTATCCAGTTATTATAGAGAATGCTAAAATTCTTAAGTAGTTAAATACAAAAATTATCTATCTTTTTGCTTGACGGTTGTATAGGAGGTAATTTATACTCATCTAAACCTTAACGATTTAAGAGTCTGACTTTTGGGTCGATAAGGTTTTAGCAGTACCGAGTAGATGGATGAGGAAGTAGCAGTAAGGCGGATCCTTTCCGTCTGGGCCTTTCGAACCATCTCTGGTGCATTTTGGCTGGTAAGAAGCCCAAAAAGTATTATTTAAGCGGAAAGGAGACGCAAAAAATGGCA
>JAMONC010000324.1 GCA_027066725.1 Desulfobacterales bacterium | reverse complement strand
AAACGATTTCTAAAGCAACATTGGCTAACTCTGTTTTAACATCATCTGGAACTATATCAGCTACATTAAGTCCGATAAGTTCATCTCTATCATATCCAAGCATCTTACAAGCAGCTTCATTACAATCTATTATCTCACCCTCTATAGTCTCTAAATAGACAGCATCACTTGATGCATCAAAAAGAGTCCTATATCGCTCTTCACTTTCTTTAAGTTTTTCTTCAGCTTTCTTTCTTTCAGTTATATTAATTGCTAACTCAAATCTGACTAAGCGACCATCAGGCCATTTTATTATTCTATCTGTGATCCAAAAATACTGATCAAGAATTTGGTTATAACATTCCCACCTATAAATTCCATCTTCCTTTAACAAAAAGTCTTTATTACAACACTCACAAGGACTATCCCGTCCTTGTAACTCTTTATAACAACACTTTCCCACCAAGTCCTTTTTAAAAGATTCTTTTAACGCTCTGTTACAATATAAAATTTCATAAGTTTCAGGATCTATTACATATATGATCTCACTTATACTATCAAATATAGAAAGAAGCTGTTTCCTTTCCTCATCAAGTACTTTAGTAAGACTATCTACCTCTTTTGTTGCCCAATTGGAAAATAAAAAAGACATTGCCCCTACTAAAACTATAGTACCCATACCTAAAAAAATAACAGTTAAAAAAGTAGAAAACACATGCTGATCTATTGCATCGCATGAAAGTAAAAGATGAAGGGTTGCTCCTGTATTAGGTATCTTAGATGCTATATCATAAAAAACAGAGCCATTGCTATCTTTTACTATTTTAATTACTGCTTTTCCTTTACTAGAAAAATCTTTTTTATAAGAATTAGATGTCAAAGGACTATCATTATAGGGAACCTTGACAAATATCTGTCCTTTTTTCTCTATAAAAGCAGATTTAATCAATTTATGAGAACAAAGAGCCTTTAATCTATCCTTTATAGTATTAAAATCATTTTTATGTATTAAGATAGCAAACTCTTTAGCATGAATTTTAGCCACATCAGAAAAAAGAGCCTTCATATCTTGTCTATAATGAAAAATGGCAAAAACTAAACTAGCAGCACAAATAGCTATAACTAGCAAGGCCAGGAGAGGAAAAAGTCTTGCAAAAATTTTTAGCTTTAGACCTGTAAGTCTTGTTGGTTGATATTCTTGGGCCATAAGTGCACCTCACGTATTGGTGCTATTAGACCTTCTCCAACAAAAAGTAATAACAATTATAAAACAATGATTAATCTTATTAAGTTTATATTAGTTTATAGTTTATATCGGAAAGAAATACTTCTGCCCAAATTTTGCTATCTAAATTATTGTAACATATTTAAACTTAAACTTGTGATTTATTTATTAATTAATTTTAATTAACTAGACATAAAAATGTTTAATTAAAAACTATAAAATCTTCTTCATCTTATTTACTATTGGTGTAAATGCTTCTATTACTGCAGGAACTTTTAAGGAATTCAAAATAACTCCATACACAATCAGTCCTATCAAAACCTCAAAAGCTAATTTTAAGATATCTAAAAAGATCCCAGAGTTATTATCTAAATGTAACCAGTTATAAGACACATATATAGTTATTCCCATAACAATAGAAGCAAAAGCTATTTTTAAAAAGGAAATAAATAATTCTTTTACAGGATATCCACCCATTTTTTTGTATAAAATACTTGATAAAAAAAAGAAATTTACTAATACCGAAACAGAAGTAGAAAGTGCAATTGCCCTGTGCTGTAAAAACTTAAGAGTAGATATAACTACTATTAGATTTGTTATAACTGTTATAAAGCTACCTATAACAGGCCATCTTGTATCATCAAGTGCATAAAAGGCAGGAACTAATATCTTAACTGCAGAATAAGCAAGAAGCCCTATAGCATAAAACTTAAGCGCTGCTGCAGTCATAAGGGTATCAAAGGTGTTAAAATGGCCCCTTTGAAATATTATTCTTACAATTGGTACAGCTAATATCCAAAGTCCTATAGCAGCAGGTATTGTACATGCAAATGCTAAACTTAGGGAGGAAACTAAAGTACTACCTAATTCTTTTATCCTTTTATTAGTAGCAAGTCTTGCTAATACAGGAAGTGTTGCAACAGAAAGGGCTACACCAAAAAGTCCTATAGGAAATTGCATTAATCTAAATGAATAATTTAGCCAAGAAACACTTCCATTAGCACATCTTGATGCAAAATTCGTATTTATAAGTATATTAATCTGAGTTGCTGATAGCCCAACAATGGCAGGTATTATAAGCCTTCCGATCTTTCTTAGTCCGGGGTCTTTTAGATTTATAAATAGATTTAACTTAAATCCTTCCTTTATAAGCAAAGGAACTTGAATGAGTATTTGAAAAAGTCCTCCAATAAGTGTACCTATAGCCATACCAGTTATGGCTCGATAACCTAAATAAGGGAATATAAGGGCAAGAGCTCCACCTATAAATATGGTCCCAAAGTTAAAACAACTTGAAGATAAAGAAGGTATAAAAAAATGCCCTCTTGTATTTAATATACCCATAATAAGGGCAGAAATTGAAACCATAAGCAAAAAAGGAAACATTATTCTGGTAAGATGGACAGTCAATTGAATCTTACCAGGTATAGTAGAAAAATGTGGAGCCAAAATTTTTACAAGGTAGGGAGCTAAATATATACCAAATAAAGTAATAGCTGAAAGCAATATAAGAAGTACACTTAATACATTATTTACAAGACGCCATGTCTCTTCAGGAGTTCTTTTTTGATCATACTCACTAAATACTGTTACAAATGCAGAACTAAGAGCACCTTCTGCAAAAAGATCCCTTAATAAGTTAGGAATCCTATATGCAACTACAAATGCATCCATTGCAGTAGATGCACCAAAAAGAGCTGCAAAAACCTGTTCTCTAACAAGTCCAAGGATCCTGGAAATAAATACTGCAACAGCAACAGCACCTGCGCTTTTAGCAACCCCTTGGGTATTATCTTGTTGAGATTTAAAATCTTTTGAGTCTAAAGACTTTTTTTCCATTACAAAAAGTTATCCTAATAGATCCAAAAAATGGGCAACTAACTCACTATGAGTTTTAAAAACTTTATCTGCTCCTGCCTCAATTAGAGGTGAAGGTGGTAATGTAGTGCAGATTCCTATACAATTACATCTTGCACTTTTAGCTGATTTTATACCTGCTGGAGCATTTTCTATAACAATAGATAGCTCAGGAACAACTTTTGTTGCTTCTATTGCTGTAAGATAAGGATCTGGATTTGGTTTAGGACGTTTGATCTTATCTCCTGTAACAATAACATCAAAAAACTTTTTTAAATCAGAAGATAAACTATAATCAAGTATGTCTTTATGAGAACTTGTTACAAGAGCAAGTTTTAAGTTTCTTTCTTTTAATATAGACAATAACTCTGGTACATATTCAAAAGTTTTTATCTTTTCCAAATAATCATTTATAAATATCTGTTTTTGTCTAGTTAAAATCTTAAAGAATATCTCTTGATTAATCTCTTTATCGCCATCTTTAAAAACCTCTTTAGAGCTAGAAAGCTCAATAGCCCCTTCATAAAAATACACCTTTTCTTCATCAAGCCTAAAACCAAATTCTTTGGCAGCCCTCTTCCAAGCCTCTACATGATAAGGCATGCTATCTAAAATTACCCCATCCATATCACAAAATACCGCCTTTATCATAAAAAACTTATTCCTCCCTTTCTAAAGAGAGTTTTAAAACCCTTAAACCAGCCTCTTCTATTTTTGAAAGACCTAAGATGCCTGATATAATCTCATAAGCCTTAAGCTGAGGACCGGAAGAAAAATTAAATTCCATATAAATAACTTCATTATTTTTAACTGTATCTAACCAAAATTTTGTTAGGTATCTCTTATCCTTTAAAATTTTCTGTTTAATATCAGCCTCATCAAATGCTAAAAATTTTATAAATTTTTTTATATCAATACATCTATCCTTATCTTTTCTTTTTACCTTTAATATAAAAGAATCCTTTTTAAAAAAGCTTAAAAATTTATCTCTTAAATATTCTAATGACCTAGTTTTTAATAAGCTAGAAAGTGAAATTAGATATCTGGTATTACCCCTGTCTTTTATAAATTTTTTCGGCTCTTTTGTAAGCCATATATCTACTAATTTAATACCACAAGGAAGTTTACTATTAAGCCTAAATAAAAAATCTCTCTCATTAAGACTCTCTGAAGTTCCAAAACAAATAGGTTCTCTTATTGCCTCTGTAGCAACAGGTACAGGTGGTCCAAAAGATATACGAGGTTTAGGATGAAACCCTTGGGTATAAGAAATAGGAATACTTGCCCTATTTATTGCTCTTTGAAATGTTCTAACAACCTCAAGATGAGATAAAAATCTAAGTTCACCTAACTTTGAAAAATAACCTGCATACCAATAGATACTATCTTGTCCATTTTTTTTCTTTGATTTAGATAAACTATAATCAAGGCTTAAACTATTAGGCCAAGTAACAGGTTTTATCCTTTTAAAATCACAAACTCCGCAGCCTTGACACTCACCTTTTCTACAATCGGCAGTTGGAATCCTATCTATTGCCCTTTTTAACTCCTTTTTTAAATATGACTTTTTTATTCCACAATCTATATGATCCCAAAAAAGGACTCTATTTTGATCTATTTCTCTAAGATAAAAATCAAGATTTATCCCAAGTTCTTTAGCAGCCTTCCTATATCTTGAAAGATCAAAATAATCCCCCCATGCATCAAACCTAGCTCCTTTTTCCCAACATCTAACTATAAGTGACAAAAGCCGCCTATCCCCTCTTGAAAAAACACCCTCAAGATAACTTTGCTCTGGATCATGCCACCTTAGTTTAAGCCCTTTAGCTTTAAGATTTCTCTTTATTAGATCAAGGCGTTGCCAAGACTCTTCTATAGATATCTGTCTTTCCCATTGAAATGGTGTATGCGGTTTTGGAACAAAAGTACCAACACTTATAGTTACTTGCCTCCCTCTTTTCCCTTTTGCCTTAACTCCTAAAACCCTATGTGAAAGCTCTGCTATTTCAATAACATCTTCTTGTGTCTCTGTAGGAAGCCCTATCATAAAATAGAGTTTTACAGCAAGCCAGCCCATCTCAAAAGCCATTTGAGCTGTGAATATGAGATCTTCTTCAGTAATCCCCTTATTTATTACCTGTCTTAATCGCTCACTTCCTGCCTCTGGAGCCATTGTAAAACCTGTTTTCCTAACCCTTTTTATCTGTGCCATTATCTGTGGAGTAAGTGTCCCCACTCTTATTGAAGGAAGTGAAACTGCTATCTTTTTAGGTACATAGGTATCCATTAACTTCTTAACAAGTGGATAAAAACATGAATAATCCCCTGTACTTAAAGAAAGTAAAGAGATCTCCTCAAATCCAGAATTCTTAAGCCCTTCTTCAACTAGCTCTAAGACTTGTTTAGCAGGCCTTTCTCTAACAGGCCTATACTCTATACCTGCCTGACAAAATCTACAGCTTCTAGTACACCCTCTTGCAATCTCAATCCCAAGTCTATCATGTACTATTTGAAGATAAGGCACTATTGGCTTTGTTGGGAAAGGAGCCTTTGAAAGATCTGGATATATTGTCCTTTTTATTCTTTGTGGCAACCAACTCTTTTTAGGATTAAGTCCTAAAAACTTATCTCCTTCATATATAGGTTCATAAAGACTTGGTATATAAACCCCCTCTATTTTAGCTAATTCTTTAAAAAGCTCTTCTTTACTTCCACCTGCCTTTTTCCACTGTCTTAAAGTTAGAACAATTTTAGGTACTGCCTCTTCACCATCACCAACTAGCACTGCATCAAACACCTCACAGATAGGCTCTGTATGAATAGAACAACTTCCTCCTGCAAGGATAAAAGGTAAATTCTCATCTCGATCTTTAGCTAAAAGGGGTAGTCTTGAAAGTTTTAATATTGTAATGATATTTGTATAACAAAGTTCATAAGGAAGAGTAAATGCCAAAAGATCAAAAGCTCTTAAAGGCATTCTTGATTCAAGCGCCCATAAGGGGATATTTTTTTTAGATAAAATCCTTTCTAGATCTGTATCTGGTGCATAACATCTATCTGCAAGTATATAAGGAATATCGTTTAATATATGATAAAGTATATGTAGTCCCAAATGAGACATCCCAATCTCATAAAGATCAGGGAATATAAGTGTTACCTTTGTATCACAATCATGCCAACTTTTATGCCTTGCGTTTATTTCTATACCAAGATACCTAGATGCCTTTTTTATAAGAGGGAGTATTGATTCTATATCTATTTGATTTTTATGCATAAGTTTTTTCTTTCTTTAAAATAAAGGACTAAAATTCCTCTGCTATATAAACAAAAAAATAGAAAAAACAAAAGGGGCATTAATGCCCCTTTATTTGTATACTTTAT